>CALBOV010000016.1 GCA_937896565.1 uncultured Salinisphaerales bacterium | reverse complement strand
TTGCACTGGGCGAGTGTCCGTAATTGACGCATCGACAGTGTTGCCAGCGATGCGATGTGAGGTCTGAACTTGAACGATTTAGCAAAGAACCTGTTGCTCTGGGTGGTCATCGCCGTCGTCTTGATGAGCGTATTCTCCAGCTTCCAGCAAAGCGGTTCGTCCCGTACCCCGCTGCAGTATTCCGAGTTTCTGGACAAGGTGGAGCAGGGCGCCGTCAGCAACGTCACCCTGCAGGGCCAGACCATCTACGGTCAGCTCACCAGCGGACAGCAGTTCGAGGCGTTCAACCCCGAAACGGACAACGGCCCATTGATCGGCACCCTGCGTGACAAGGATGTCGTGATCGAGGGCAAGCCGCCGGAGCGCCAGTCGTTCCTGATGCAGCTGTTCATCTCCTCATTCCCGATCCTGCTGCTGATCGGCGTGTGGATTTACTTCATGCGTCAGATGCAGGGCGGTGGCGGCGGACGCGGCGCCATGAGCTTCGGCAAGAGCCGGGCGCGGATGCTGCCGGCCGATCAGGTCAAGATCACCTTCAGCGATGTCGCCGGCTGCGAGGAAGCCAAGAGCGAGGTCGTCGAACTGGTCGACTTCCTGCGTGACCCCACCAAGTTCCAGCGCCTGGGCGGCAAGATTCCGCGTGGCGTGCTGATGGTCGGCTCGCCCGGTACCGGCAAGACCTTGCTGGCTAAGGCCATCGCCGGCGAGGCCGGTGTGCCGTTCTTCACCATCTCCGGTTCGGATTTCGTCGAGATGTTCGTCGGCGTGGGCGCCTCGCGTGTTCGCGACATGTTCGAGCAGGCGAAGAAGCACTCGCCGTGCATCATCTTCATCGACGAGATCGACGCGGTGGGACGTCAGCGTGGCGCAGGCCTCGGTGGCGGCCACGACGAACGTGAGCAGACGCTGAACCAGCTGCTGGTCGAGATGGACGGCTTCGAGCCCAACGAGGGCGTGATCATCATCGCGGCAATCAGTATCCTCCTGCGCGCGGCGCTGCCCGATTCGGACGAGGACTTACTGGATGCGGCAGTGCTGATGGAGCCTGTAGAATGGGTCGCTGAACGGATCGGTGCGAACTTTGACCAGGTGCTGGAGTCGGAGCCGACTGAAGCGGTCAAGGACACTATCGATTCGAGTGAGATGCTCTAGGGCCGGAGAGGCAATATGTGTGGACTGGTAGGGTTGGTCGCAGAGCGGGATGTCGCCGCTGACATCTACGATGCCCTGACTATGCTTCAGCACCGAGGTCAGGATGCGGCCGGGATCATGACTTGCTCAGGGGGCAAGCTCATGCAGCGCAAGGGCGAGGGCCTGGTACGCGATGTTTTTCGGGCCAGTCATATGTCCCAGCTGCTGGGTCGCTTTGGCATAGGGCACGTTCGCTATCCCACGCAGGGTAGCTCGGGCACGGCGTTGGCCCAGCCCTTTTATGTGAACTCCCCTTATGGGATAGCACTGGCGCATAACGGCAATCTCACGAATTCCGCGTTTTTGTCCGAAGAATTATTCCAGTCCGATCTTCGCCACCTCAATACGGACTCGGATTCAGAAGTGCTGCTCAATGTATTTGCCCATGAGCTGCATCGCCTAGGCAAGCTCCAGCCGACCGCCGGCGACATTTTTGACGCCATCAAGGTAGTCCATAA
>CALBOV010000015.1 GCA_937896565.1 uncultured Salinisphaerales bacterium | reverse complement strand
CGCCGCGGCGACTTCCTTGGCGGCACGGTGCAGGTCATCCCGCATATCACCGACGAGATCAAGCACTGCGTGCGCAAGGGTGCGCAGGGTGCGGACATCTGCATGGTCGAGATCGGCGGCACCGTCGGCGACATCGAATCCCTACCGTTTCTGGAGGCGATTCGTCAGCTTGGCGTGGAACTGGGCCCGCATCGCGCCTGCTTCATGCACCTGACGCTGGTGCCCTACATCGCGTCCAGCGGCGAGGTGAAGACCAAGCCGACCCAGCATTCGGTCAAGGAACTGCGTTCCATCGGCATCCAGCCGGACGTGCTGGTGTGCCGCTGCGACCGCCCGCTGCCGGAAACCGAGCGCCGCAAGATTGCGTTGTTCACCAACGTGCACGAGCGCGCGGTGATCGCGGCGATCGACGTCGACAACATCATGAAGATCCCGTTCGGCCTGCACGAGCAGGGGCTGGACGAGCTGATCGTCCGCCGCTTCGCGCTGGACGTTAAGCCGGCCGACCTGTCCGAGTGGGAACGTGTCGTCCGGATGAAGGACGAGCAGGATCTGGAAGTGCAGGTCGCGATGGTCGGCAAGTACGTCGATCTGGCCGATGCCTACAAGTCGCTGAACGAGTCGCTGGATCACGCCGGTCTGCATACCCGCACCCGCGTGCGGATTCACTACGTCGATTCCGAGCGCCTGGAAACCGAGGGCACGCACCTGTTGCAGGATTTCGACGCGATCCTGGTGCCGGGCGGCTTCGGCGAGCGCGGCATCGAGGGCAAGATTGCCGCGGTGCGCTACGCGCGCGAGAACAAGATCCCGTATCTCGGCATCTGCCTGGGCATGCAGGTCGCGGTGATCGAGTTCGCGCGCCATGTGGTCGGCCTGAGTGACGCCAACAGCACCGAGTTCCACCGCAACACCGAAAACCCGGTAATCGCGCTGGTCACCGAATGGCACCGCGAAGGGGGAGGCATCGAGCAGCGTACCGAGGACTCTGACATGGGGGGAACCATGCGGCTGGGTGCGCAAAGCGCGACGGTCAGGCCCGGCACGCTGGCTCATCGGCTGTACGACAGCGATACCATCGCAGAGCGTCATCGTCATCGCTACGAGTTCAACAACCATTACCGCGAGGCGATCGAGGGTGCTGGCCTCTGCGTCTCCGCCGTGGCCGATTTCGACGACCTCGTCGAAATCGTCGAGCTGCCGGACCATCCCTGGTTCGTTGCCTGCCAATTCCATCCGGAGTTCTGTTCGACGCCGCGTGATGGTCACCCGCTGTTCATCGGGTTCATCCAGGCCGCGCGCGCGCAGCGGATGCAGGTGGCGGCATGAAGCTTTGCGGCGTCGACGTCGGTCCAGACCAGCCGCTGTTTCTGCTTGCTGGGCCGGATACGCTGGAGTCCGAGGCGATGTGCCTGGAGGTTGCCGGACATCTGAAGGCGATTTCCGAAGAGCTGGGTTTTCTCTACGTCTTCAAGGGTTCCTTCGACAAGGCCAACCGCTCCTCGCACACGAGTTACCGCGGACCGGGCATGGAGGAGGGGCTGCGGATTCTCTCCGAGGTGCAGGCGCAGATCGGCGTTCCCGTGGTCACCGACGTGCACGAGGACACGCCCATCGAGGAAGTGGCAGCGGTGGTCGACGTGATCCAGACGCCGGCGTTCCTCTGCCGCCAGACGAATTTCATCCGGCGGGTCGCGGCCGCGGGCAAACCGGTCAATCTCAAGAAAGGCCAGTTCATGTCGCCCTGGGAAATGGGCAATGTCGTCGCCAAGGCGAAGACCACCGGCAACGAGCAGATCATGCTCTGCGAGCGCGGTTTCTCGTTCGGCTACAACAATCTGGTCTCGGACATGCGCGGTCTGGCCGCTATGCGTGAGACCGGCTGCCCGGTGGTGTTCGACTGCACGCATTCCGTGCAGCTGCCTGGCGGGCAGGGGTCGGCCTCCGGCGGTCAGCGGGAGTTCATCCCCGTGTTGGCGCGGGCGGCGGTTGGCGCTGGGGTGTCCGGCCTGTTCATGGAAACCCACCCCAAGCCGGACGAGGCCTTGTGCGACGGGCCGAACTCCTGGCCCCTGGCGCAGGCTCGCGAACTGCTGGAAACGCTGATCGCGCTGGATCGCGCGGTTAAGGCGCGTCCTTACGCTGAAGATCGGCTGTAGCCTTCCGGCGGCCGAGCTGGCCGCTATCCGAATAATCAGAATTCACACGAAGTAGACGGATCAAATGACTGAAATCACGAAGATTGTTGGTCGGCAGGTAATTGACTCACGCGGCAACCCGACGGTGGAGGCGGACGTGCATCTCGCCTCTGGCGTCATGGGTCGCGCGATGGTGCCGTCCGGCGCATCCACCGGTGCCCGCGAGGCCGTGGAACTGCGCGATGGCGATCAGTCTCGCTACCTCGGCAAGGGCGTGACCCAGGCCGTGGGCAACGTGAACGGGGAAATCTCCAAGCTGCTGGTCGGTCGTGACGTGTTCGATCAGGCTGGTCTCGATCAGGCGATGATCGAAGCCGACGGCACCGAGAACAAGTCGCGCCTGGGCGCCAATGCGCTGCTGGCCGTGTCCATGGCGGCCGCGCATGCCGCCGCGAAGGACAAGGGCGAGCCGCTTTACCGCTATCTCGGTGGCGCCTCGGCGACCGGCATGCCGGTGCCGATGATGAACGTCATCAACGGTGGCGAGCACGCGGACAACAACGTCGACATCCAGGAATTCATGCTGATGCCAGTGGGTGCCAGCTCGATCTCCGAGGCGATCCGCTACGGCTGCGAAATCTTCCATGCCCTGAAGAAGGTGCTGTCCGGTCGCGGCATGAATACCGCGGTGGGTGACGAAGGCGGTTTCGCGCCCAACCTGCCGTCCAACGAGGCCGCGCTGGAAGCGCTGGCCGAAGCCGTGGACAAGGCCGGATATTCGCTGGGCAGCGACATCCTGCTCGGCCTGGATGTCGCCTCCAGCGAGTTCTATTCCGACGGCGTCTACAACCTCGCCGGCGAAGGCCGGAAGTTCTCCTCGGATGAGTTCGCCGACTATCTGGACGAGCTGGTGGGGCGCTACCCGATCGTCACCATCGAGGACGGCATGGCCGAGGATGACTGGGACGGCTGGGACGCGCTGACGAAAAAGCTTGGGAAGCGCGTGCAACTGGTTGGCGATGACCTGTTTGTGACCAATCCCAAGATTCTTCAGGAGGGAATTGATCGTGGCATCGCCAACGCGATTCTGATCAAGGTCAACCAGATCGGCACGCTGACCGAGACGCTGCGGGCCATCGACATGGCCACCGCCGCCGGCTACGCCTCGGTGGTTTCCCACCGCTCGGGGGAGACCGAGGACGCGACGATTGCGGACCTTTCGGTGGCCACCAGCGCGACCCAGATCAAGACCGGATCACTGTCCCGTTCCGACCGCATGGCGAAGTACAACCAGCTCCTGCGCATCGAGGAGGAACTGGGCGATCGGGCCACTTATCCGGGCATGAACGCATTTTTGTATAAAAGTGGTTAAAATTCAGCCATGGCCAGGGCGGCACTCATCTCCGGACTCCTGATTCTGGGGTACTTTCAGTACCGCCTGTGGTTCGCTGACGGCGGCATTCCCGATGTGCGCCGTCAGCAGGCCGAGATCGCCGTCATGACCGAGCAGAATGCTCAACTCAAAGCCAGAAACGCGGCATTGGAGGCCGAGGTCGATGATCTCAAGTCCGGTGTCGCCGCGATGGAAGGGCGTGCGCGGACCGATCTGGGCATGGTCAGAAAAGACGAAACCTTCTACCTGCTTGTCTCCCGCTAGGCCCGGTTGAATGCTCTGGGCAGTGGTTCCGGCAGCCGGCCGGGGCTCGCGGATGGATGCGGGTCAACCCAAGCAGTATCTCCCGCTGGGCGATCGGACGGTGATCGAGCATGCGCTCTCGCCGTTGCTCGACTACCCCGAACTGGAGCAACTGGTCGTGGCGCTCGCGCCGGGTGATGAAACCTTCGCTGGCCTGCCGGTTGCCCGGCATCCCATCGTGAGCACGACGACCGGTGGCGCCACGCGTGCCGACTCGGTGCTCGCCGGACTCAGTGTCCTGGACGACGCAGACGATGAGGATCTCGTACTGGTGCATGACGCCGCGAGACCCTGTCTGCGTCCCGATGATCTGGACCGCCTGATCCGAGCCGCGCGACGCGGGCGCGATGGCGCCTTGCTGGCGGCACCGGCGCGCGACACGTTGAAGCAGGTGGTCGACGGGCGCAGCGAACGCACGCTGGATCGAAGCGGCATCTGGCAGGCGCAGACACCGCAGGTGTTTCCGATCGGGACACTGCGCGCCGCGCTGGAAACAGCGGATCGGACGCTGGTCACCGACGAAGCCTCGGCGATGGAGGCGGCGGGATATCGTCCGCGCTGCGTCGACGGCCATGGCGACAATCTCAAGGTGACCTACCTGGACGATTTGCCGCTGGCCGAGGCATCGCTGCGGGCTCAGGGGCGCCTGTGATTCGCGTCGGTCATGGCTATGACGTGCATCGGTTCGGGCCGGGCGACCATGTCTGGCTTGGCGGCGTGCGTATCGAGCACGATCAAGGGCTGGTCGCGCATTCCGACGGGGACGTGCTGATTCACGCGCTTTCGGATGCGCTGCTCGGCGCCGCGGCACTCGGCGACATCGGCGGCCTGTTTCCGGATACCAGCGACGAGTGGGCCGGGCTGGCCGGGCACCGCATGCTGCAACTGGTCCGTGCGGCGCTGGATGAAGCGGGGTTTGTGCCGTGTCAGTGCGACATGACGATCGTCGCGCAGGCGCCGCGCATCGCACCCCATGTGGGCGCGATGCGCGCCCGCATCGCCGACGGACTCGGTCTGGCGACCGGCTGCGTCAACGTCAAGGCGACGACGACGGAACGGCTCGGGCCGATCGGTCGCAAGGAAGGCATCGCGGCGCACGCGGTTGCCACGATCGCACCGCGTTGATCGCGCTCAGTCCACCCTGGCGCGTGACCCGCGCGCATGGCGAGCCGCTGGCCACGGGCCAGCTCAAGCAATCGCCGGAGGATTTCCGCGTCGACGAGTTGCTGGACTTCGAACCGGCGGG
>CALBOV010000014.1 GCA_937896565.1 uncultured Salinisphaerales bacterium | reverse complement strand
CTTGTCATCCTCGAAAAAACCTAGCATGGACCGTCCGGGACGAGGCCGGACTGTCCATCCGCTCCTCTGGCCGACCGCTCGAATCGGCCGGTGTTCCCGATCGCGGTTGACGGCGAGCTCGCCTAAACTGGGCGCATGGATATCGAAACCCTTGCGGACAACTTCGAACTGCTCGGTCCCTGGGAAGAGCGTTACCGCTATCTGATCGACCTGGGCCGGCAGCTGGAGCCGATGCCGGAGTCGGAGAAAACCGAGGCCAATCGCGTGCGCGGCTGCATGAGTCAGGTGTGGCTGACCCACGAGGTCAGTGACGACACGCCGCCGAAGCTGCATTTTCGCGGTGATTCGGACGCGCACATCGTCAAGGGGCTGATCGCGCTGCTGTTCATGGCCTATTCCGACAAGACGGCGGAGCAGATCCGTCAGACCGACATCAAGGCGCTGTTCGGGCGCCTGGGGCTGGAGAGCCATTTGTCGATGAACCGCCGCAACGGCTTTTACGCCATGGTCGAGCGCATCCGCGCGCTGGCCGGGCAGCCGGCCGAGGCCTGAGGGTCGGGAGGCGCGCGCCGCGTCTCAGTGATCCAGGCGCCGTGAACGGCGTCCGCCCAGCGGCAGTTCGTGCAGCCAGATGCCCGGCGCGGACGGGCCGGAGAGCCGGATCAGCGCCTTGGCCACGTCCTCCACCGAAATGGCGCGATAGCGCGTCGGCAGCACAGGATTGACGAGCGGTGCGATGCGCTGGCCCAGCGCTTCCGCCGGTCGGTGTTCCTCGCGGTCGCCGAGCAGCAGGGATGGGCGGACGATGTGCACGGTGTCGAGCCGGATCCGGCTCAGGCCGATCTCCATCTCGCCCTTGACGCGGCTGTAGAAGCTCATCGAGCGACGGCTTGCGCCGACGGCCGAGAGTACGGTGAACACCTCGGCGCCGGCGCGGGATGCACGTTCGGCGCAGTGCAGCACCAGATCCCGATCCACCGCTCGCAGCCCGTCGCGTCCGGACTTCGCCTGTGTGGTGCCCAGGCAGCAGATCACCCGGGTGGCGCGCAGCGCGTCGGTGAGCGCGACCGCGTTGGCGAAATCGATCTGACGGGCGGGGAAGCCTTCCACGGAATCCAGGGGGCGTCGCACGACGGCGTATCCCACGGCGCCCTCGGCGGCGAGCTGGCGGCACACGGCGCGGCCCACGGCGCCCGTGGCACCCAGCACGGCGATGGAACCCGAGTCGACTTCGGACACTGACTGCTCCTCCGGTCTGATCTGGCGCCTGTTGATGCGATGCCGCGCGTCTTCTTCGCGGCGTCGCTGTGGAATCCGAATCGCGTTGACAGGCCCTGGGCAACGCCGGTCACCACGCGCCGGCCTGCCCCGCGACCGGAAACACTAGCACGGGATTTGCATTTCTCCGATTCCGGCGCCCGGCATGGAATTGCCGGCCCAGGCGGTTGATAATCAGCGGTTCTTCAATTGAAGTCAGGGATGGACACCGCCGGGTTCATCCCTGGTCAAGACAGCATCAGAACTGCCGACAAGGAGACAACGCGAATGGAATATCTGGTCACCGGGGCGACGGGGTTCATCGGACGATTTCTGGTCGAGGAGCTGGCCCGTCGCGGCGTGGTCCATGTGCTCGTGCGGGAACAGTCCGCCGACAAGTTCGAGGGTCTCAAGGAACGGCTCGGGGATCTGGGCAAACAGCTTAGGCCCGTCTGGGGTGATATCTCCGACCCTGCCGTCGTGGGCGACGCCAAGACGCGCAAGGCACTGGTTGGCCAGATCGATCACGTGTTCCACCTGGCCGCCGTCTATGACATGAACATGGACGACGAGGTGGCCGATCGCATCAACAACGCCGGCACGCGCAACGTCGTCCAACTGGTCAACGATCTGGCCACGGCGGAGCACACGCCGACGCTGCATCACGTCAGTTCGGTCGCCGTCGCCGGTGGCGAGTTCAGGGGCACGTTCACCGAGTCGATGTTCGATGAGGGGCAGTCGCTCAACCACCCGTATTTCCGGACCAAGTTCCAGTCCGAGGGCATCGTGCGCGACGAGGCGCAGGTGCCGATCCGGATCTACCGGCCCGGCATGGTGCTGGGGCATTCCGAGACCGGCGAGATCGACAAGATCGACGGCCCCTACTATTTCTTCAAGGCGATCCAGCAGATCCGCGACCATGTGCCCAAGTGGATGCCGCTGCTGGGCATCGACGGCGGCAAGATGCCGCTGGCGCCGGTGGATTACGTGGTCGACGCCATGGTGTTCCTGGCGCACAAGGACGGGCTGGACGGGCAGGTGTTCCACCTGGTCGAGACGCCGTCGCCGAGCGTGGCCGACGTGATGTCGGCGTTCTTCAGCGCCGCGCACGGTCCCGAGATGGCGTTCACCTTCGACGCCAACGGCCTGCCCAAGCTGCCTGGCGCGCTCGCCGACCGGGTGGCCAAGCTGCCGGGGCTGGACCTGGCCAAGCGCAGCCTGTCCAGCTCGCTGGGCATTCCGATCTCGGTATTCGGCTACGTGCGCAGCCAGGCGGTGTTCGACGACGCGCAGACCCGGCATGCGCTGGCGGACTCGGGCATCGAATGTCCGCACCTGGCCAGCTATGCGGAAACGCTCTGGCGGTTCTGGGAAACGCACCTGGATACCCATATCAGCGTCAGCAAGTCGTTGCTCAAGCGGGTGCGCGGCAAGACCGTGCTGATCACCGGGGCATCGTCCGGCATCGGGTTCACCACCGCGCGCAAGCTGGGCAAGGCCGGCGCCAAGGTGCTGCTGGTGGCGCGGACCCGGGAAAAGCTGGAGGAAACCCAGGCCGTGATCGAGCGGCTGGGTGGCGAGGCCTGGGTTTATCCCTGCGACCTCAACAATCTGGAGGCGATCGACGACATGGCGGCGCAGGTGCTCGCCGAGCATGGGCAAGTCGACATCCTGATCAACAACGCCGGTCGCTCGATTCGCCGCGGCGTCGCCGAGTCGCTGGACCGCTTCCACGATTTCCAGCGCACCATGCAGCTCAACTACTTCGGCGCGGTGCGTCTGATCCTGGCGCTGCTGCCGTCGATGACCCGGCACGGCAAGGGACAGATCATCAACGTCTCGTCGATCGGCGTGCTGACCAACGTGCCGCGCTTCTCCGCCTATGTTGCCTCCAAGGCGGCGCTGGATGCCTTCGGGCGTTGCCTGTCGGCCGAGGTCAAGCACACCGGTATCGAGATCACGACCATCTACATGCCGCTGGTGCGCACCCCGATGATCGCGCCGACCAAGCTCTACGACTACGTGCCAACCTACACGCCGGATCAGGCCGCCGACCTGCTGGTCAAGGCCATCGTCGAGCGGCCCAAGCGCATCAAGACCGCGCTGGGGCAGGCGGGTGAGCTGTCCTACGCGCTGTGGCCCAAGGTCAACGATTTCGTGCTGTCGCAGGGTTACGCGCTGTTCCCGTCGTCGGCCGCGGCCCGTGGCGACGCACTGGACGAGGACCAGGACCGCCTGACGCCCAAGGGCGTGATCTTCGCCAACCTGTTCCGGGGCGCTCACTGGTAGACATCCGCCGATCAGGGCCCGTGGCCCCGGTCCGGCGTTGCCGGGCCGGGGTTTGTCGTTCATGTGGCGGAAAATTCGGTAGCCTCAGCCCATGAGACTCGGTTGGCGACAGTGGAGCGCGGCATTCGCGGTGGCCTTGCTGCTGCACGTGGGTCTGTTCGCCTTGCAGTGGACGCGTTCCGACCTGCGCCGCGACCGGGCCGTGATCTCGCTGGATCTGCGTTCGCCGGAAAACCTGCCGGAGCCGGTGCCGGTGAGTCTGCCCAGCTCGCTGGCCTTCGCCTGGCAACTCGGTGCCGAGCCGGATGCGACCCGCCCGCTGCCCGAGTCGGTGCCGCGTCCGGCGGCCACCACCCGGTCGAACTTCTCCGCGACGCTGGGGGGGCAGTCGCTGGGTCTGGAGGCGTTGACCGAACCCGCGGTCGTCGCGGCCGCGAGACCGCCGTCACCCTCGCCAGCAACTGTCGCGGCGGCGCCATCCTCCGGACAGCAACCGACGGCCACCACGAGCGCCCGGCCACCGGCTACCGAGTCGTCCAGGGTTGACGGCGGTGTGTCCGCGACCGTGGCGGCTCGTGAACCGGAGCCAGAACCCGAACCAGCGCGGCCCGCACCGCCGCCGCGGGTGGAACCGGGTCCGGCCCCGCCGGATCAGGTGAGGCTGGTCGAGTCCGATCCCGACGAGGAGGAAGAGCAACCGGTTGCCGACGCGGTCAGCCCGGTGGCGCCCGTGCCGGAACCCGAGCCCGAACCAGCTCCGTCGCTGGCGCTGGCCGATGCGCCGGTTGAACAGGAGGACCGGCAGGACGAACCCGAACCGGTGGCCGAGCCCGTGCCCTCGCCGGAGCCGGCTGCCTCGGAACCCGCGCGCGAGGAGCCGGCGCCACCGACGCCGGAGCCTGGTCCGGTCGAACCGGTTGACCAACCGCGGGACGAACCACCGGATGTCGATCTGGCGATCACCCAGGCCCTGTCCGAGACGCCCAGCGTGAGTACGCGCGAGGCGTTTCCGCCACCCGAGACGCGGCAGCCGCCCGTGCCGCGGCCCCTGCCGCCAGTCCCGCGCCGTGACCCCGCGGCCGACATCGACCGCGCGCTGACGGAGACACTGGATCGGCTGGCCGTCGCGCCGGCATCGCGATCGACGCCGCCGGCGGAGTACCGGCTGCCCGCCCCGGAGTTCCAGCCCGATCCCGCGGACCGACCATCGTCACCTCGGGCGCCCAATCGAAACGCGGAGATTTCGCGCGCATTGTCGGGTGTGGAATCACAGTTCGGTCAGGATCAGAGCGCACCGACGCCTCCGCCGTCGCCACCCCGAGCATCGACCACGGATCGCGGGCAATCCGCGCCCGCGACGACCGCGCGGGCGGCCCCGTCACAGCAAGCCCCGAGCGTGCGTTCGCAACTGCCGCGCGCGACCGTCGGCCGGCCGGCGGATCCGCGGTACGACCCCACGGGTCGGCCCGGCGCCTATTCCGTCAACGCGGATGATTTCTTCTCACGGGTCGCCGAACACATCTTCGACGTGAATGACCGCCTCGTCGGTCGCCTGCCCGAGAACGCCCGGCGGCTGGTGCTGGATGTGCGCTTCACCATCGACCGCGCCGGGCGGGTGATGCGCGTCGAGCTGATCAGCAGTTCTGGTGACGCCCGTCTGGATCAGGCGGCCAGGGAGGTCATCTGGCGTGCATCCCCGATGCCGCAGATGGCGCGGGACATGGCCAGCGAGACGCTGGAGCTGACGTTTCCGGTGATTGTGGCGCGCTGACCATCCGGCGGATTCACCGTGCGTTGACGCAGGCCGACATAGGGTCGGACGCGTCATCGATCGGGAGCCCCGAATGAAGGTCGATCATCGAATTCGCAGGATGGTGTTTTCGGACGTGCTGATGCAGAGCGGTGCAGGCCCGTCCACGCCCATTGCCTACGCCAGTCTGACCACGCAGTGGGAGGCGGCCGGGCTGCGGAAGATGGATTTGCAGCTGTCCATCGAGGACCTCAGCGCCGCGGGCCTGATCCGGGTGGACTATGCACAGGGGGAGGGTGACTGGCTCGTGGTGCTGACGCCCTTGGGTGCGCGGCACTTCCGGCGACGGTCGGCCTGGTCATGGACAGGGTTGCGCAGTCGTCTGAGCATTCGGCGTGCGCGGCTCAGGGCCCGTCGTCGGCGGGCCCTGCTGCGCCGGTCGGGCGACGATCAGCTGGAGCGGCGTCACGCGTACTGACGCGAACGGCGGGGCATGCTCAGCCGCCCGCCTGCTGCTCCCCGACCCAGTTCCGCACGCGGGCCTCCAGCAGATCCAGCGGCATTGCTCCGGCGCCCAGCACGGTGTCGTGGAAGGCGCGGATGTCGAAGGCCTCGCCCAGCGCGGCCTCGGCTTCGTCACGCAGTGCCTGAATGCGCAGCTGACCGATCTTGTAGGCCAGCGCCTGACCGGGCCAGACGATGTAGCGGTCCACCTCGACGATGATGTCGTGTTCGGTCTTGCCGGCATTGTCCATGAAGAACTCGATCGCCTGTTCGCGCGACCAGCCGAGGGCGTGCATGCCGGTGTCCACGACCAGACGCACGGCGCGCCACATCTCGTAGGTCAGTGCACCGAACTTCGAATACGGATCCGCGTAGAAGCCCATGTCCTCGCCCAGGCTTTCGGCGTAGAGGCCCCAGCCCTCGACAAAGGCCGTGTAGCCCCAGCCGTAGCGGCGGTACCAGGGCAGCTCGCCCAGTTCCTGCTGGATGGCGATTTGCAGGTGATGGCCCGGAACCGCCTCGTGCAGCGTCAGCGCCTCCATCTCCCAGCTCGGTCGGGTGTCCAGCGCGTAGGTGTTGGCGAAGAAGTTGCCGGGGCGGCCGCCTTCCAGCGATCCCGGCTGGTAGTAGGCGGTGGTCTGCGATTTTTCCGCGTAGGCCGGCACCGGCACCACCCCGTAGGGCGTGCGCGGCAGGTGGCCGAACAGCTTGACCAACTCGGGGTCGGCGCGCTTGGCGATGTCGCGATAAGCCCGCAGCAGCGCGTCCGGCGAGTCGAAGTAGAACTGCGGATCGCTGCGCAGAAACTCGAAGAAGGACGCGAGATCACCGTCATGCCCCGCCTCCCGAGCAACCGCGATCATGGCCTTGCGGATGCGGCGCACCTCGGACAGGCCGATCTCGTGAATCTGGCGCGGTGTCAGATCCGTGGTTGTCCGTGCCTTGACGTTGTAGGCGTACCAGGCTTCGCCGTCGGGCAGTGAAGACATCGCGATGTCTTCTCGCGTGCGCGGCAGGTAGACCTCGGTGAAGAACTCGTGCAGCCGCAGGAAAGCCGGGCGGATTTCCCCGGAATAAAGGGCCTCGGCACGCTGCGTCAGCAGCGCCTGCTGGTTCGCGGCGATACCCTCGGGCATGCGCTGAAACGGCGCCATCAACGGGCTGTCGGCCGGCCTCTCGGGAATCTGGTTGAGGATTTGCTGCGGCACTTCGCGCAACGTGACCTTGGGTGGCGTCGCGCCGACCTCCAGGCCGCGTTGCAGCCAGATCAGCGTGTTGCTGATCAGCGTCTCGACTCCCTCCAGGCGCGCCAGGATGTTGCGGTAGTCCGCCACGTTGCGCGTGGGCATCAGCGCCAAGAACTGGGCGAGGTCCTGGTGGATGCCGGAGAGCTGGCTGATGGGCATCTCGTCGGAGAAGAACCGCTGGCCTTCGACATCCTGTCGCAGCGAGGCGAGGAACAGGTCGTAGTTGAACCGGTCCGCGTCCGACAACCCGTCCCGGTCGATACCTTCGATGATCGACAGCGCCCGCCGTGAGTCCGCCTCGCGGCGACGCTCCGCCAGTCGGGAGTTGTCAGTCCAGCGGTCCTGGTACTTGGCGATGCCGATGTAGGTGCCGAATTCCGGTGACTCCAGCATCGTCCAGTCGAAATAGAGTTCGGTCAGGGCGTTGAACCGATCGGCCTCGCTCATGCCCGCGACCGGAGCGGCCAGCGCCGTCTCCCGGTCCAGCAGGGCCTGGCGTTCGGCGGCGTAGTCGGCCCAGGCAGGCGTGATGGCCAGCGCCAGGATCAGTCCTGCGCAGCGACAAAGTCCCTTCATGCGATTGAATCCTTGAGCGTCGGAGTCAGGCGGACGCCTGGCGGCCGCGGGTGCGGCGAGCATGCACGCTGCCGGCAAGGTCGCGCAGCAGGCCGTCACTGTCGTCCCAGCCCAGGCAGGCGTCGGTGATGCTCTGGCCGTAGGTGAGGTTCTCGCGCGGTCCGATCTTCTGGTTGCCCTCGACCAGATGGCTTTCGATCATCACGCCCACGATGCGCTGGTCGCCACCGGAGATCTGACGGCCGACATCGCGCCCGACTTCCATTTGCAGGCGGTGCTGCTTGCGGCTGTTGGCGTGGCTGAAGTCGATCATGACGCGAGGCGCCAGACCGGCGTCCTCGATCAGCCGGGCCGCCGCCCCGACGGCGTCGGCGTCGTAGTTCGGGCCGGAGGCGCCGCCACGCAGGATCACGTGCGTGTCGGGATTACCCTTGGTGTTGAAGATGCCCATCATTCCTTCCTTGGTCATGGACAGGAAGTGATGCGGATGCTGGGCGGACATCACCGCGTCGGCGGCGATCTTGACGCTGCCGTCGGTGCCGTTCTTGAACCCGACCGGGCAGGACAGACCCGAGACCATTTCCCGGTGCACCTGGGACTCGGTCGTGCGGGCGCCGATCGCGCCCCAGCTGACCAGGTCGGCCACGTACTGCGGCGTCAGGATGTCCAGGAACTCCACGCCGGCCGGCACGCCCATGTCGTTCAGGTCGATCAGCAGCTGGCGCGCCGTGCGCAGGCCGTGGTTGATGCGAAAGCTCTCGTCCAGATCCGGGTCGTTGATCAGCCCCTTCCAGCCCACGGTGGTCCGTGGCTTCTCGAAGTAGACCCGCATCAGGATCAGCAGATCGTCGGACAGCGCCTCGCGCAGCGGCTTGAGATGCTCGGCATAGTCGATGGCGGCCTGCGGATCATGGATCGAACAGGGGCCCACGACCACCAGCAGACGATCGTCCTCGCCGGACAGGATGCGCTGGACTTCTCCCCGGGTTTGCGACACCAGCTGGCTCGCGGCTTCGGTGATCGGCAGCTCGGCCTGGATCAGGGCGGGCGTGGCCACCGGGCGAATGGAGTCGATGCGTAGGTTTTCGGTGGGTTGCATGGTGTTGCCGCCGGGGGTCGGGTCAGATCGCAAAGGGCGGCCATGCTAGCAAAAGGGACCGCTATACTTCAGCCGCGGAAGACGACGAATGGCGGCTCACAAGCCGTCCCACCGCCCGGACCGATTCGAGGCTGCGAAGGAATGCGAGATTGGCTGCTGCCGACCCTGCTGTCGGCGACGTTCATCATTGGGACCGCCCAGGCCTATGAGCCGGTCGGTTTTTCACATAGCAATCAACATCTTCTGATGCAGGTGCATGGCCTGCCGGAGCTGGGTCGCGCCGTGGCGCCGGAGGCCGGCGGTCTCGGCTGGGGCCTGGATGTCGACTGGACCAGCGAATACACTACCGATACCAGCGGAACGGCGGGTGCGCCCGGCAGCGAATCCATCGTGCTGGACGCCGAGTCGGTGCGCGTCGCGCTGCGGGGCGCGGTCAACCTGAGCGGCTGGCTGCTGGAGGCGAACATCCCGTATGTCACGCATACCGGTGGCGGGCTGGACGGCTTCATCGATGACTGGCACGACTTCACCGGGTTGCCTGGCGGCGGGCGCGATCAGGCGCCGCGGGACCGGCTGCTGGTGCGCTACGAGCGCGACGGCCAGGCGGTGATCGATTTGCAGCAGGCCACCGGCGGCATCGGCGACATCCAGCTTGGACTGGCCCGTCCCGTGGGGCGCACGGTTGTGCGTCTGGCGGTGAAACTGCCTACCGGTGACGCGGACAAGCTCACCGGCAGCGGGGGCGCCGGAGGCAGCATGACCGTGGACTTTCGGGGGCCGTCCGGAACCTGGTGGGGCACCTTTGGCGGGGTTGGCGCGCTGGTGATGGCCGATGGCGATCTGCTGCCGTCGCAGCAGCGCCGCTGGGCCGGTGTGGGCTCGCTGGGCCTCGCGCTGCGCCTGCACGAACGGCTGGACGCGAAAGTGGAGGTTTACGGCCATACGCCGTTGTATCAAGATTCCGCGCTCGGCCAGGTTGCCCGCGGGGCGCTGGTCATCACGACCGGCGGCGCACTGCGGCTGTCGGAGACCACAACGCTGGATTTTGCGGTGGCCGAAAACCCGGTCGCCAAGAGTTCGCCCGACGTGAGTTTCCACTTCGCGCTCCGGCACGCCATCTGACGCTTCCCACCCCAACCCGAGCCGCCATGTCACCAAGCAGCAAGCTGAAGCTCCACGGTTTCAACAATCTGACCAAGAGCCTGTCGTTCAACATCTACGACGTCAGCTATGCCCGGACGGCTGCGCAGCAGAAGGAGTACATCGAGTACATCGATGAGGCCTACAACGCCGAGCGTCTGACCGCGATCCTGACCGAGGTCGCCCACATCATCGGCGCGAACATCCTCAATGTCGCGCGGCAGGACTACGATCCGCAGGGCGCCAGCGTGACCATGCTGATCTCCGAGGAACCGGTGGGCGGGCCCGACAAGGAGTCGGTGGTCGCGCATCTGGACAAGAGTCACATCACCGTTCACACCTATCCGGAGACGCATCCGGACCACGGCATCTCGACGTTTCGAGCCGACATCGATGTCTCGACCTGCGGGGTGATCTCGCCGCTGAAGGCCCTGAACTACCTGATTCACAGCTTCGAGTCCGACATCGTGATCATGGACTACCGGGTGCGGGGTTTTACGCGGAACGTCCGCGGTCGCAAGCACTTCATCGACCACAAGATCGACTCCATCCAGAACTTCCTGGATCGCGATATCAAGGAGCGATACCAGATGGTCGACGTCAACGTGTACCAGGAGAACCTGTTCCACACGAAGATGCGGGTGAAGGAGTTCGACCTGGACGACTATCTGTTCGGCGAGGGCGTCAAGGACCTGGACGACAAGTCCCAGCGTCGTATCCGGTCCCAGGTGCATCACGAATTCGAAGAGATTTTCTACGGCCGGAACATGCCGAAGTGAACCGACGTCGTCGCGTTGAGCGAGTGGCGTCGGAACGCATTCGATGACCGCGCCGGTCGACATCGAACTGGCTCGCACGCACTGGACGACGGTGGCCTGGGTGGGGGGGCTGACGCTGGCCCTGCCGCTGGTGGTCTACTGGCTGGCCGCGCGGATCACCGGTCTGCCGGTTTCGGGGTTGCTCGTTGTCGCGGCCGCGGGCGGCGCCCTGTTCGGGTTGATCCTGATGGCCACCCGCGCGAGCCGGGCAAGAATCGATGCCGGCCAACTGCAGCTGGTCGCCGGCGGGCTGTTCCGTCATCAGGTGTCGCTGGATGCGCTGCAACTCGATGCGGTGCAGATCCACTATCCGCCGCGTCGCCTGGGCCAGGTGATCGGTCGCCGTCTGAAGGGATTGTCGTTGCCGGGCGCGCACCTGGGCTGGTTCTCGATGCCCTATGGACGCGCGTTCGTGGTTGGGCCGGCGGAAACGCCGGTGCTGGAAATCCGCACCGGTGACGGCGCGATTCTGCTGGCGGTCGCCAACCCGCAGGATGCGCTGACGCGTCTGCGGTCGGTCGTATCCGATCGCTGAACCCGGCGCCGATCAGACCCAGTAGGCCAGCGTCGTCATCACCCGGGCGACCCCGCGCATCATCCAGCGCACCGGGCGGGGCAGTTCGATGCCGCCGGCATCCCGCGCCGCCTGCCCGTGTTCGGCTTCGTCCTGTTTCATCTGCTCGACGATCGCCCGGCTGCGCTGATCGCCCGCCGGAAGTCGGTCCAGGTGGCCGTGCAGATGTTCCTCGACCTGACGTTCGGTTTCCGAGACGAAACCCAGGCTGACCCGGTCGCTGATCAGTCCCGCGGTCACGCCGATGGCGTAGGAGCCGACATACCAGAACGGACCCAGGCGACTGGGCCGGCTGCCCAGTTCTCCCAGGCGCTGCGCGCACCAGGCCAGATGATCCTGCTCCTCGTCCGCGGCCACCAGGAGTTGCTGACGCAGCGCGGGGTCGGTCGCCACCGAGGCCTGGCCGTGATAAAGCGCCTGAGCCGCCACCTCGCCGGCGTGATTGACGCGCATCAGCCCGGCGGCATGCGCGCGGTCAAGATCGCTCAGCGGGGCGTCCCCGGTGTCGCCTGTCGCGTCGGGTGTCGGCCGCTGATGTGGCGGTCTTGGATTCAGGGCCACGTCCAGGCCGCGCTGGGCGGCGATCAGCCAGCGGTCGAAAGTCGTCAGATTGCGGGCGGTCATGGGTATCATTCGAAGGGAAACGCTGATTGAAGCGCACCGCCAAGTTGCCACCTGAAAACAGGCCAGGCAAGGCGCGAGGAGAGAGGTTTGGTCATTCCAAATAAACGACGAGCAACGCCGCATGGCCTGTTTTCAGGCGCAATCCGAATGGAACGGGCCGGTTTTCCCGCAATCCTGCGTTG
>CALBOV010000013.1 GCA_937896565.1 uncultured Salinisphaerales bacterium | reverse complement strand
GATCCAGTACATGAAGATCGAGCCCTACGGCCTGGTGATCCTGATCCTGCTGCTGGCGACCGGTGTGCTCGGTTTCCTGATCGGACCACCGATGGCCGGCCTGCGACACGCCCTGTTCCGAATTCTGGGAATTTCTCTGTGAGCAACGAACGACCTGTGATGCTGTCCGGAATCCAACCGTCCGGACATTTGACCGTGGGCAACTACCTGGGGGCGATTCGCAACTGGGTGCAGAAACAGGACGACTACGACACGCTGTTCATGCTGGTGGACCTGCATTCCATCACCGTCCGGCAGGACCCCGCCGCGTTGCGCGAGCGTTGCTACGAGTTCCTGTGCCTCTACATGGCCTGCGGGCTGGACCCGACACGCAACACGCTGTTCGTGCAGTCTCACGTACCCGCGCATTCGGAGCTCGCCTGGCTGCTGAACTGCTACACCTATGTCGGCGAACTCAACCGCATGACGCAGTTCAAGGACAAGTCGCGCAAGCACGAGGCGAACATCAATGCCGGGCTGCTGAACTATCCGGTGCTGATGGTCGCGGACATCCTGCTCTACCAGAGCGATCTGGTGCCGGTGGGGCAGGACCAGAAGCAGCACATGGAGCTGACGCGCGATGTGGCGCAGCGCTTCAATGCGATTTACGGTGACGTGTTCAAGGTTCCGGAGGTGTACATTCCGGAAATTGGAGCGCGCATCATGAGCCTGCAGGACCCCACCGCCAAGATGTCCAAGTCCGACACCGTGGAGTCGAACTTCATCACGCTGCTCGACGAGCCCAAGCGCATCGTCAAGAAGATCAAGCGTGCGGTTACGGATTCCGAGGCCGAGGTACGCTACGACATCGAAGCCAAGCCCGGTGTGTCCAACCTGATGAGCATGCTCGCGGCGGTTACCGGCAAGAGCTTCGCCGACATCGAGACCGAGTACGCCGGCAAGGGTTACGGCCAGTTCAAGCAGGACGTCGCCGACGCGCTGGTGGCCGAGCTGGAGCCGATCCAGGCGCGCTACGCCGAGCTGAGAGAGGACAAGGCCCATTTGAGCGATGTGCTGCGCCAGGGTGCGGCGGCCGCCGCCGAGCGTGCCGCCCCAACGCTGAAGCGGGCGCGCGAGGTGATCGGGCTGGTGCCCGCATGACCGAGACGGTCGTCGCCGAGCCGCACGACTGGACCGTCAAGGTCAATGGGCAGCCGCTGGTCGCCCTGCCCAAGGATTTGTACATCCCGCCCGACGCACTGGAGGTGTTCCTCGAGACATTCGAGGGGCCGCTGGATCTGCTGTTGTATCTAATCCGGCGCCAGAACATCGACATTCTCGACATCCCGGTCTGTCAGATCACCACGCAGTACATGGACTACATCCGGCTGATGCAGCACATGCGCTTCGAGCTGGCCGCCGAGTATCTGGTAATGGCGGCCATGCTGGCCGAGATCAAGTCCCGGCTGCTGCTGCCGCGTCTCGTGACCGAGGACGAGGATGAAGAGGACCCGCGTGCCGGGCTGGTCCGCCGTCTGCAGGAATACGAGCGCTTCAAGCAGGCCGCCGAAACCATTGACGCGATGCCGCGCCACGGGCGCGAATTCTGGAGTGCCGGCGCGCGGCCCGATCATGTCGACGTCCGCCCGGACCCTCCGCAGCCCAGCCTGCGCGAACTGCTGGAGTCATTGCGCGACGTGCTGCAGCGTGCGGAGCTGTTCGCCAGCCATGAGGTGGCGCGCGAACCGCTGAGCGTTCGTGAACGCATGGGACGGCTCATCGAGCTGCTTCGGGACCGTCAGCCAAAGCCGTTCGCGCTGCTGATCGACTTCGCGGAGGGACGCGCCGGCGTCGTCGTCTGTTTTCTGGCGGTGCTGGAGCTGGCGCGGACTTCGATGATCGAGGTTGACCAGTCGGATCCGGACAGCTTGCCGACGATTCGTCTGGCCGGACCGCAGGAGGCGGCGTGAGCGAGCAGGAATCGAGAGACGAGGGCGGCGCCGAGCTGACCCGTGACGAACTGGGCCGCGTGCTCGAGGCTGTGCTGCTGGCCAGCGATCAGCCGCTGTCGTTCGAGCGCCTGCAAGGCGTGTTCGACCCCGATGCGATTCCGTCGCGGGCACAGTTGCGCGAAGCCCTGGACTGGATCGCCGAACAGCGGGCCGACTCGGCGACGGAACTGACCGAGGTGGCGAGCGGCTGGCGGCTGCAGGTACGCGAGCGCTATGCGCCGTGGGTGGCCCGCCTCTGGCGGGAGAAGCCTCAGCGGTATTCACGCGCATTGCTCGAGACCCTTGCGATCATCTGCTACCGGCAGCCGATCACCCGTGGCGAGATCGAGGAGATTCGAGGCGTGTCGCTGTCCGCGACCATCGTTCGGACGCTGCTTGAGCGCGGGTGGATTCGCGAGGTCGGGCACCGCGAGGTGCCGGGTCGGCCGGTGTTGCTGGGCACGACACGTCAGTTTCTCGACGACTACAACCTCAAGTCGCTGGATCAGCTGCCGGCGCTGCCGGAGATCAAGGATCTCGACGCGCTGCATGCGGCGCTGGCACGGCTTGATCCGGATGGCGTCACCGCCGATGCGGCGGGCGCGGAGCCGGACGAACCGGAGGAGCAGACCGACGCCGGCATCGAGGATCAGCCCGTCGGTGACGATGACGACGGACGGGAGTCGGGTGAACGTCCGACCCGGTTGCCAACATGAGCGACGGCGAGCGCATTCACAAGTTTCTGTCCCGCGCCGGTCTCGGGTCGAGGCGGGAGATCGAGCGCTGGGTGCGCGAGGGCCGCGTGAAGGTCAACGGTCAGGTCGCGACGCTGGGGCAGCCGGTGACGCCGGCAGACCGGATCGCGGTCGATGGTCGTCGCATCGCCATGCGGGTTGCGACCGACGTGCCTTGCCAGGTGCTGATCTACCGCAAGCCGGCCGGCCAGATCGTCACCCGGAAGGATCCGGAAGGGCGCGACACCGTATTTCAGCATCTGCCGCGGCCCGGCCGTGGTCGCTGGGTCGCGATCGGCCGTCTGGACATCGCGACTTCCGGCGTCCTGGCCTTCACCACCGATGGCGAACTGGCGCAGCGTCTGATGCGTCCGCAATACAAGATTCCCCGCGAGTATTCCGTCCGGGTCTTTGGCGCTGTGACCGATGCGCATCTCGAGGCGCTGACCGCCGGCGTGGAGCTGGAAGACGGTCCGGCGCGCTTCGATGCGATCGAGATCGGTGGCTCGACCGGTGACAACCAGTGGTTTCACGTGACGGTGCACGAGGGGCGTAACCGCCTGGTGCGGCGGTTGTGGGAGAGCCAGGGACTTCAGGTCAGCCGGCTGATCCGCACGCGCTTCGGTCCGCTGGTGGCGGACAAGTCGATCCGCGCCGGGCATGGCCGGCTGGCAACGCCGGAGGAGGTCAGGGCCCTGCGTGAACTGGTCGGGTTGGGCGACACATCAGGCTGACGCTGGAGCAGCTTTTCCGCGATCTGCATGACGCCTACGGTCCGCTGGAGGACTGGTGGCCCGCGGAGTCGGCCTATGAGGTGCTGGTTGGCGCTTTGCTGATTCAGCAGTCTCGCTGGCAGCAGGTCGAGCGTTCGCTCGCCAGACTGCGCGAGGCGACCGCGCTGGACCCTCGAATCATCGCCGCAACCCCGGAGGCGCGACTCGCCGAATGGATTCGGCCGTCGGGGTTCAAGCGGCAGAAGGCGCGACGCCTGCGAGGGCTTAGTGGCTGGTGGTCGCAAACCGGTGGTCACGCCGGCCTGCAGTCCCTGACGACTCCGATGCTGCGGGATGCATTGCTGGCGCAGCCGGGCATTGGGCCGGAGACGGCGGATGCGGTGCTGCTGTACGGCTTCGATCGGCCCGTGTTCGTGATCGATGCGTACTTGCGGCGCCTGCTCGCCCGCATTGATCCGGAGTCCGCCCCCTCGGACGACACGACGTTGGCACGTCGGTGTCTGGATGCCTGTGCGCGGGATGCCGCGGCGAGTCGATGTCGGCATGCGCAGATTGTCGTGCACGCGCAGCAGCTCTGCCGCAAACGTCCGGCCTGCGAACGCTGCAGCCTGAAGGGCGGATGTGCCTACGCAGGATCCTCGATCGCCGCGAGTCGATAACCCATCTTCGGCACGGTGTGCAGCAACGGCTTGCTGAACGGGCGGTCGATGGCATTGCGCAGTGTGTAGATGTGCACGCGCAATGCGTCGGAATCCGGTGGATCATCACCCCAGACCACGGACTCCAGCGCGGAGCGTGACACCACGTCGGGCGAGCGTTGCATCAGCAGGGTCAGGATGCGGATATGAATGGGCGCGAGCTCGATGCGTTGGGTACCGCGCTTGACCTCCAGCGTGCCAAGGTCGAGCGTCAGATCGGAAATCTGCAACCGTTTCGATGCCGGCGCGGCCGAGCGACGGACCAGCGCCTTGACCCGCGCGTCGAGTTCCAGGATCGAGAAGGGCTTGGCCAGATAGTCGTCGGCGCCGGCGGCGAAGCCCTCGATCTTGTTTTCCACGGCGCCGCGCGCGGTGAGCATCAGCACCGGCGTGTAGCGTTCGCTGCGTTCGCGCAGCGCGCGGCAGACATCCAGGCCACTCATGCCGGGCAGCATCAGATCGAGAATGATGACGTCGTATTCGTTTTCCAGCGCCAGCTTCAGACCGAGTTCGCCGGTGCCTGCGGAATCAAGGACGAATCCTTGTGGTTCGAGTTGTCCGTAGATGAAGGCGGTGATGTCCTCGTCATCATCCACGACCAGGATGCTTGTGGGCTTGTCCCCATTCATCCCCAAATCCTTTGGGCTGAGTTACTTACATGTGTACGTTAACAGACCTTTCACTGCCCCGGTAACGGAATTTTGTGCGGCTGTGTCGCGGTCCGGTTCCGGCGGTCGTCCGCTTACGATGTCAGTGAATCCTGAACGAACCGGATCAGGTCCGCGGCCACGCGTTCCGGTGATTCCAGCTGGTCGGGCGCCAGGGCCGGAAAGGCAAGCCGGCGCAGCGCGGTCCACATCGGTGGTGGGGCGAAACCGAGCATCCGGACGCTGCTGGTGGCGTCCAGTTCCTGCGCCCAGCTGTCCTGCAATTTCCATAGCGCGCACTTCGACATGCCGTAGGCGCCCCAGAAGGCGTTCGAGCGCCTCGCATCCGCATCGTCCATCCACACCACCGCGGAGCGCCGTGCGGACAGCAACGGGAGCAGGGAACGGGTCATCAGCCAGGGCGCGGTGACGTTGACGTGCAGGGTCGTCGCCATGTCCTGCGGCTTGAGTTCATGCAGTGGCGTCAGACCGGTGAACTGCGCGGCGCAGTGGATCAGCACGTCCAGGCGACCGAATTCCGTGTCCAGCAGTGTCGCGACCTGGTCGTAGTCGTCGATACCCGCGCCGGCCAGGTTCAGCGGGAGCACCGCCGCATGAATTTCCGATACGTCGGCAATCGCCTCGGCAGTGTCTTCCAGCCGGCGTCGGCTGCGGCCGGCGACAACCACGCGCGCACCAGCGCGTGCGGCGGCGATGGCGGTGGCGCGACCCAGGCCGCTGCCGGCGCCGGTGATCAACCACACCGGCGGTTCGTTCGGGAGGGATGGTTTCACAGTGTCCGGAGCAGTTCGATGAGATCGTCGGGGCGTTCGACGTGGTGGTCGGCCTGCCAGTCCACGGGCGGCGCGACGTCATCCGGTACATAACCCCAGCCGACGGAGACGGTGGTCATGCCGGCGCGGCGCCCGGCTTCGATATCCGTCGGCGCGTCGCCGACATAGACGATGTCGGACACCGGCAGACCAAGCTGGTCCGCCGCGAGCAGCAGCGGCGCCGGGTGCGGCTTGCGCTCGCCAGCGGTGTCGCCGCCGATCAGCAGCGCGCAGTCGTGCAGCAGCGCTGCCTGGGGCATGGATTCCAGCACCTGCCGGGCCAGTGCCTCGAGCTTGTTGGTGACGATGCCCCAGCGCAGGCCGCCGGAGCGCAGCGATGCCAGCAGGACGTCTAGCTCGTCGAACAGCCGTGTTTCGGATGCGATGTCCTGCGCATAAATCTCCACGAGCCGTGTGGTCAGCTCGGTATCGTCGTCCAGTTCGCCGAAGGCCAGCCGGACCAGGCCGCGGGCGCCGCGCGACACGTAGCGGCGCATCACCTCCAGCGGAATCGGTTCGCGGCCCTGTTCGGAGAGCAGCGCGCTCAGTGCCCGGTGCAGGTCGGGTGCGGTGTCCAGCAGGGTACCGTCGAGGTCGAACAGCCAGGCCTTCATGATGCGGGCCGCGCGCGCAGGAAATAGTTGACGCTGACATCCGTCGAATGCAGCCGGTAGATCTGCGTGAGCGGGTTGTAGACCAGGCCGGTCATGTCCTGCACGGCCAGCCCGGCCGCGCGACACCAGCCAGCCAGCTCCGCCGGGCGGATCAGCTTTTCGTACTCATGGGTGCCCCGGGGCACCAGACGCAGTACGTATTCGGCGCCGACGATGGCGAAGGCGAAGGCCTTTGGTGAGCGGTTGATGGTCGAGAACAGCACCTCCCCGTCGGGTTTCACCAGCCGGCGGCAGGCGGCGACGATAGCCGCGGGTTCGGGTACGTGCTCCAGCATCTCCAGACAGGTGACCAGATCGAAGGTCCCGGGCATCGCCTCGGCCAGCGATTCCGCGCTGGATTCCCGGTAATCGATGTCCAGGCCGCCGTCCTCCGCATGCAGCCGCGCGGCGCCCAGCAAATCGGCGGACAGGTCGATCGCGGTGACCTCGGCGCCAGCCCGGCACATGGCTTCGGCGACGATGCCGCCTCCACAGCCGATGTCGGCGACGCGCAACCCCTTGAGAGGGCGGGTCTTGCGGATGTAGTCCAGCCGCAGCGGCGTGATCGCGTGCAGCGGCGCCATGGGGCCGTTCGGGTCCCACCAGCTTTCGGCCAACGCGTTGAAACGACCGAGTTCGGCCGGATCGGCATTCATGTTCATGCGGGTTCCTGCATGCGCTGCGCCCAGTGCGCCGCGCGGTTCATGATCTGTTCGGCGTCCAGGGTGCGGACGTTGCGGTGTTCGACGACGCGCTGGCCGGCGACCCAGACGTCGGTCACCTGTTCGCGACCGCAGGCGTAGACCAGTTGCGACACGACGTGATGCACCGGCCAGGTGTTCGGCTGGCGCAGCGATACCGCGATCATGTCCGCCGACTTGCCCGGTTCCAGCGAGCCGATGGTCTCATCCAATGCCAGCGCCCGCGCGCCGCCCAGCGTGGCCGCCCGCAGCGCCTGCTCGGCGGAGAACGCCGTGGCGCGCTGGTGGGTCAGCTTGGCCAGCATCGCCGCCGAGCGCATTTCCCCGAACATGTCGAGGTCGTTGTTGCTGGCGGCGCCGTCGGTGCCCAGCGCGATGTTGACGCCTTGCGCGAGCAGATCGTCCACCCGGCACTGGCCGCTGGCCAGCTTCATGTTCGACTCGGGGCAGTGGACCACCGACACGCCGCGCTGGGCGCACAGAGTGATCTCGTCGTCGTTCAGCGCGGTCATGTGCACGCCCATGAAGCCCGGCTTGAGCAGGCCCAGGGCGTCCAGGCGTTGCAGCGGGCGCTGGCCGGTGGCGCGGAAAGCTTCCTCGACCTCGAACGCGGTTTCGTGCACGTGCATCTGCACCGGGCGGTCGAGTTCGTCCGACAGCGTGCGGACCCGCTCCAGCGGCGCATCGGAGACCGTGTAGGGTGCGTGCGGCGCGAACATGGTGGTGACCAGGGGCATGTCGCGCGTGGCGTCCTGGACCGCGAGTCCCTTGGACAGGTATTCGCTGGCGTCCTTGGCCCAGGCGGTCGGAAAGTCGATCAGGATCATGCCGACCACCGCGCGGATGCCGGCGGCATCCGCGGCCTGGGCAATGCCATCCGGAAAGAAGTACATGTCGGCGAAGCAGGTCGTGCCGCCCAGCAGCATCTCCAGCATCGCCAGCCGGGTGCCGTCGCGTACGAAGGATTCGGACGCGAAACGTCCCTCGGTGGGCCAGATGTGCTGCTCCAGCCATTCCAGCAAAGGCAGGTCATCGGCGATGCCGCGCATGAGGCTCATGGCCGCGTGCGTGTGTGCGTTGACCAGCCCCGGCATCAGCACGTGATCGGGCAGGTCGATGTGCTCCACCGCCTCGATGTCGGCGAGCGCGTCGGGCGGCGCGATGGCCGTGATCCGCCCCTGATCCAGGGCGAGTCCGTGACCTTCGAGCACCGTCATCGGCTGGATGGGAACCAGCCATCGCGGCGTGACCAGGGTGTGCACTTGCACGATGAGCGTTTCCGGTTGGGCGTAGGCAGAAACTCCGCGACCTGAGACCATGTGCCCAGTGTGTCGAGACGGAGCCCGTCGATTGCCTGAAAGCATAGCAAAGGGGTGCCCGGAACCGGTTCGGTGGACCGGCCGGACGCTGCGCCTGCTGGACCAGCGATACCTGCCCGCGAGAGAGTCCTACGTCGATTGCGAGTCCGCGGACGACGTTGCTGGCGCGATCACCGACATGGTGGTGCGTGGCGCCCCGGCGATCGGTGTCGCCGCCGCTTTCGGACTCGCGCTGGCCGCGCGTGCGGACGATGCGACGGTGGCGGGTCTGGCGCTGGCCGGCGAAGCGCTGAAGCAGGCGCGGCCCACGGCGGTGAATCTGGCCTGGGCGGTCGACCGCGTGCTGGGGCGCTGTCAGACCGAGTCCAGTCTCGCCGCCGACGTGCTCGCCGAGGCCCAGGCGATCCAGGCGGAGGATCTTCGAGCCAACCACGCGATGGCCCGGCACGCCACCGAATGCCTGCAGGGGCGGGTGAATGTCTACACCCACTGCAACACCGGGTCGCTGGCCACGGCGGGTTTCGGTACTGCGTTGGGGGTCATTCGCCAGCTCAAGGCGGAGGACCGGCTCGGCGAGGTTTACGTCGGGGAGACGCGACCCTGGCTGCAGGGGGCTCGTCTGACGGCCTGGGAGCTGGCCATGGATGGCATTCATCCAACGCTGGTGGTGGACTCCGCCGCGGCCAGCGTCATGCGGGCGGGACGGGTTGACGTGGTCATCACCGGGGCCGACCGGATCACGGCGGACGGCGGTGTTCTGAACAAGATCGGAACCTACGGCCTGGCGGTCCTGGCGCGACATCACGGGCTGCGCATGATGGTCGTGGCACCGATGTCCACCGTGGACATGGATTCGACCAGCGCATCGCAGATCGAGATCGAGCAGCGTCCGCCGGATGAGGTCACGACCTGGGCGGGCCAGCGCCATGCTCCGCAGGACGTGGCGGTGTTCAATCCGGTGTTCGATGCGACTCCCTATGCGCTGATCGACTGGATTGTCACGGAGCAGGGGGTTTTCAGGCCCGCGATTGCCTGAACGGTCACGCCGCCCATCAGGGATCGACCAGCGTTTCCGCAACACGCTCTGGTAAACTCTCGCGCCCCCGCGAAAGTGGCGGAATTGGTAGACGCGCTGGATTTAGGTTCCAGTGGGGAAACCCGTGGGAGTTCGAGTCTCCCCTTTCGCACCAGGTTTCACATTCCGGCCCGCGATCGCGACCGGTTCACAACAAGCAGACAGCAAGCATGGACGTATCCGTAGAGCATTCCGAAGGCCTCCGTCGTCGACTGAGCGTCGAAATCCCGGCTGATCAGCTGGAGCAGGCGGTCACCAGCCGTATCCGCAAGCTGGGTCAGCGCGCTAAGGTGCCGGGGTTCCGCCCGGGCAAGGTGCCGATGAAGGTGTTGCAGCAACGCTATGGCGACGCCGCGCGCGCCGAAGCGGTGGAGGAACTGCTGCGCGCGACGTACCCGCAGGCCATCGAGAAGTCCGAGCTCAAGCCAGCCGGGTTTCCGACGTTCGACATTCAGGCCGAAGTCGTCGGTGAGCCGCTGAAGTACACCGCCAGCTTCGAGGTGTTCCCGGAGATCACGCTGTCCGGCCTGGACAGCATCCAGGTTGAGCGGCCGACCGTGGAGATCGGTGACGACGACGTCGAGCGGACGCTGGATACGATTCGCCAGCAGCACAAGGTCTGGAAGCCGGTGGAACGTGCCTCGGAGACCGGTGACAAGGTCAAGCTGGACTTCCTCGGCAAGCTGGATGGCGAGCCCTTCGAGGGCGGCAAGGCGGAGGACCAGGAGGTCGAGCTGGGTTCCGGTCGCTTCATCCCCAGCATGGAAGAGGCGCTGGTCGGATTGACGGCCGGTACCGAAACCACGATCGACGTGGTTTTCCCCGACGACTATCAGGCGGAAAATCTGAAGGGCAAGCAGGCGCAGTTCGACGTCAAGATTCACAGCGTCGAAGCCGGAGAGGATCCGGCGCTGGACGATCCCGAACTACTCAAGCAGCTCGGGGTCGAGGAATCGGCGGGCGAGGCGGGTCTGCGCGAGAAGATTCGAGAGCAGCTGGGGCGTGAGCGGGACAAGGCCGCGGCGACTCGGGTCAAGGAACAGGTGATGGATGGCCTGCTGGCCGCCAATTCCATCGACGTGCCGGAGGCGATGGTCGACGAGGAGATACAGCGGATGCGACAGGAGGCGGTGCAACGCTTCGGCAACATGCCGAACAATGACCCGGATGCCCTGGCGCGCATGCTGCCCGATGACCTGTTCAGGGAAAACGCGACCAAGCGCGTGTCCCTGTCCCTGCTGATCTCCGAAGTGATCAAGGAGAAGGACGTCAAGGTCGAGGATGAACACGTGGATGCGGTGATCGCTCGCTACGCGTCTGAACTCGCGGACAGCGAACAGGCGATGCAGTACTATCGATCCCAGCCGCAGATCATGCAGCAGTTCCAGGCTCTGGCCATGGAAGAGCGTGTCGTTGACACCCTGTTGCAGGATGCGAAGGTCACGGACAAGCCGGTGAGCTTCGACGAGCTGATGAACCCGAATGCCGAGAACGCTGAATGAATGAACGCGCTCTGAATCTGGTCCCGATGGTCATCGAGCAAACCCCTCGCGGGGAACGCTCGTTCGACATCTATTCACGGCTGCTCAAGGAGCGTGTCGTGTTCGTGGTCGGACCGATCGACGATCACATGGCCAATCTGATCGTTGCGCAGTTGCTGTTCCTGGAGTCCGAGAATCCGGACAAGGACATCAATCTCTACATCAATTCGCCGGGAGGTTCGGTGACGGCCGGCCTGTCGATCTACGACACGATGGAATTCATCAAGCCGCATGTCGCGACCATGTGCATCGGCCAGGCGGCCAGCATGGGCGCGGTGTTGCTCGCGGGTGGGGCGAAGGGCAAACGCTTCGCGCTGCCGCATTCGCGGGTGATGATTCACCAGCCTCTGGGCGGCTTCCAGGGGCAGGCGACCGACATCGAGATCCATGCCAAGGAAATCCTGTTCATCCGCGAGCGGTTGAACGAGATTCTGGCCCGTCACACCGGCCAGGATCTGGAGAAGATTTCCAGGGACACGGACCGGGATTTCTTCCTGTCGGGAGAAGGCGCGAAGGAATACGGTCTCATTGATGAGGTTCTGGATCGGCGGCCCGGCACGGAAACAGGGTCCACCTGAACGCGACTGTCGGGTCCGGATCTTGCTTGACATTCTGCGACCGCCCGCGGCCTTGCCACGGACCGGTTGACGAGACGAAACGACGAAACGCTGATGGCAAACGAATCGAAAAACGGAAATGGTCGCGTGCTGTATTGCTCCTTCTGCGGAAAGAGCGAGCACGAGGTGCGCAAGCTGATCGCCGGACCCTCCGTGTTCATCTGCGATGAATGCGTCGAGCTTTGCAACGACATCATCCGCGAGGAGTTGCAGGCGAAGCCGGTTAACCAGGGTCTGCCCAAGCCGCACGAGATCAAGGCGGTACTCGACGAGTACGTGATCGGGCAGGAGGCGGCCAAGAAGGTTCTGGCCGTGGCCGTCTACAACCACTACAAGCGCCTGGGCGCCAAGGGTGTGGATGATGGCGTCGAACTGCAGAAGTCCAACATCCTGCTGATCGGCCCGACCGGTTCCGGCAAGACGCTGCTGGCCGAGACGCTGGCGCGGTTGCTGGATGTGCCGTTCGCGATCGCCGATGCGACGACGCTCACCGAAGCCGGCTATGTTGGCGAGGACGTCGAGAACATCATCCAGAAGCTGTTGCAGAAGTGCGACTACGAGGTTGAGAAGGCGCAGCGCGGCATCGTGTACATCGACGAAATCGACAAGATCTCGCGCAAGAGCGAGAACCCGTCGATCACCCGCGACGTCTCCGGCGAAGGCGTGCAGCAGGCGCTGCTCAAGCTCATCGAGGGCACCATGGCTTCGGTGCCGCCGCAGGGCGGCCGCAAGCATCCGCAGCAGGAATTCCTGCAGGTCGACACCTCCGGCATCCTGTTCATCTGCGGCGGCGCGTTTGCCGGACTGGACAAGGTCATCCGTGATCGTTCGGAGAAATCCGGCATCGGCTTCGGTGCGGACGTGAAGTCCCGCGACGACAACCGGGACCTCGGCGAGGTGCTGGCCAACGTGGAGCCGGAAGATCTGGTTCGCTACGGGCTGATCCCCGAGTTCGTCGGCCGCCTGCCGGTGGTCGCCACGCTGGAGGAACTGGACGAGGACGCATTGATCTCGATCCTCCAGGAGCCGAAGAACGCGCTGACCAAGCAGTACGCCAAGCTCTTCGACATGGAGAACTGCGAGCTCGAGTTCCGTGAGGAAGCGCTGCGCGCCGTCGCCGCGAAGGCCAAGGAGCGCAAGACTGGCGCACGCGGCTTGCGGACCATTCTGGAACGCATCCTGCTGGATGTGATGTACGACCTGCCGTCGATGGAAAACGCGGCCAAGGTGGTTGTTGATGATGCGGTGGTTCGCGGTGACGCGCGCCCCTACATCGTCTACGAAAACCCGAAGGAATCCCTTCCCGAGGCATCGAGCGTCAAGTCGTCTGCCTGACACTCGGCGCCGGGTTGCCGATCGGCGCTTGAAAGCGCGCTGATCGGTCGCATTTAGTGGGCAGTCGAGAAACAGGCATACGCATGTCCGAAGAACAGCAAGTCCCCGTCCTGCCATTGCGCGATGTGGTGGTGTATCCCCACATGGCGATTCCCCTGTTCGTGGGGCGGGACAAGTCGGTCAACGCGCTGAACGCGGCGATGGCCGATGACAAGAAGATCTTGCTGGTCGCGCAGCGGGAGGCGGAGACCGACGACCCGGGGCTGGAGGATGTCTACGAGGTCGGCACGCTCGCCAGCATCCTGCAGCTACTGAAGCTGCCCGACGGCACCCGCAAGGTGCTGGTCGAAGGCACGGAGCGGGCACGGGTCACCAGCTTCACCGAGCGCGAGGACGGTTACGTGGTCGCCGACTACGCGCCGTTCGACGAACGTGACGAGGACGATACCCGCGAACTGGATGCGCTGGTGCGCTCCACGCTCGGACTATTCGAACAGTACGTCAAGCTGAACAAGAAGACGCCGGCCGAGTTGCTGCCGTCGCTGACCAGCATGGACGATGCAGGCCGCCTGGCCGACACCATCGCGGCGCATCTGAGCCTGCGGCTGGAAGACAAGCAAACCATTCTCGAGGCGGACAGCCCTCGCGCCCGTCTCGAGCACATCGTCGCCCTGATCGAGGGCGAAATCGACATACTCCAGATCGAGAAGCGCATCCGTGGCCGCGTCAAGCAGCAGATGGAGAAGTCTCAGCGCGAGTACTACCTGAATGAGCAGATGAAGGCCATTCAGAAGGAACTCGGCGAGATGGAAGACGCGCCGAACGAGATGGAGGAAATCGAGAACAAGATCGAGAAGGCCGGCATGCCCAAGTCGGTGAAGGCCAAGGCGACCGCCGAGTTCAACAAGCTCAAGATGATGTCGCCGATGTCGGCCGAAGCGACGGTCGTGCGCAACTACCTGGATGCGCTGACCGGCGCGCCGTGGAAGAAACGGACCAAGACCCGGATCGACGTCGAGCGTGCGCAACAGCAGCTGGACGAGGACCACTACGGTCTCGAGTCCGTCAAGGAACGCATCCTCGAATACCTGGCCGTGCAGAGCCGGGTGCGCAAGCTGCGCGGTCCGATTCTCTGCCTCGTGGGCCCGCCGGGCGTTGGCAAGACCTCGCTGGGTCAGTCCATCGCGCGGGCGGTGAATCGCAAGTTCGTCCGGATGAGCCTGGGCGGCGTGCGCGATGAGGCCGAAATTCGCGGTCACCGGCGCACCTACATCGGCTCGATGCCGGGCAAGATCGTGCAGAACCTGACCAAGGTCGGGGTGCGCAACCCGCTGTTCCTGCTCGACGAAATCGACAAGATGGCGATGGACTTCCGCGGCGATCCCGCCTCGGCGTTGCTTGAAGTGCTGGATCCCGAACAGAACAACACCTTCAACGACCATTACCTTGAGGTCGACTTCGACCTGTCCGACGTGATGTTTGTCGCGACGGCCAACACGCTGAACATTCCGGGCCCGCTGCTGGACCGGATGGAAGTGATTCGGCTGCCCGGCTACACCGAGGACGAGAAGGTCAATATCGCCCAGCGCTACCTGCTGCCCAAGGCGATCAAGGACAACGGCCTGGATGACGAGGAACTGTCGGTGTCGGAGGGCGCGATCCGCGATGCCGTCCGGCTGTACACGCGTGAGGCGGGTGTCCGGAATCTCGAGCGGCTGATGAGCAAGATCGCGCGCAAGGTGGTCAAGCAGCTGGTCGAGGACCCGAAGCGTGGTCCGATTCATGTCACCGTGCGCAATCTGACCACCTATCTCGGCGTGCCGCAGTTCCGTTTCGGTCAGGCTGAAGAGGAAAACCGTATCGGGCAGGTGACCGGCCTGGCCTGGACCGAGGTCGGCGGCGAGTTGCTGACGGTGGAGACCGCGGTGGTGCCCGGCAAGGGGAGGCTGACGCATACCGGCAGCCTCGGCGACGTGATGAAGGAATCGGTGCAGGCGGCGCTGACGGTCGTGCGCAGTCGCTCGGCCACGCTGGGCGTTGCGCCGGATTTTCAGCATGAGATGGATATCCATGTTCACGTGCCCGAGGGGGCGACGCCGAAAGATGGTCCGTCCGCGGGTATCGCGATGACCACCGCACTGGTCTCTGCGCTGACGAAAATTTCGGTGCGCGCCGATGTGGCAATGACCGGAGAGATCACGTTGCGGGGCGAAGTTCTGCCCATCGGCGGATTGAAGGAAAAACTGCTGGCGGCGCACCGTGGTGGCATCAAGACGGTGGTGATCCCGCACGAGAACACCAAGGACCTCGCCGACATTCCGGCCAACATCAAGAACAAGCTGAACATCGAGCCGGTGCGCTGGATCGACGACGTACTCAAGCTGGCGCTGGAGCATCTTCCGGAGCCGGCGGAATCCGATCCCCCGCCGTCGGCGACTACCGAGGGCGGAAAGGAGTCGGTCAGGGCCCATTGATCGAAAAAGTACCGAAAAACCGCGTCATTTCGCGGTTTTTCGGTTGACGCTGTTCTCCTGGCACTGCTATAAAATGCCCCAAGCCCGAGGCTCGGGCGAGTCAGGTTTCAAGGGACGGAGAACACACAGCCGGTCAGGGACGTCGACCGAAACTCCAGCAGCTGGGCCGCTGCGTCGGTAAGACTTTCTAATCACATCGCCCTTGAAAATCTTCATGAGTGTGATGCAACGGAACGCATCCACCACAACTTACATACCTTTGAGTTAGAGGGGATCCTCCTACTATGAACAAATCCGAACTCGTCCAGGCAGTTTGCGAATCGGCCGACCTGTCCAAAGCTGACGCTACAAAGGCTGTTGATGCAGTGTTCGATGGCATCACCGCTGCCCTGAAGAAGAATGACAAGGTGTCGCTGGTTGGTTTCGGTACCTTTGCCGTTCGTGATCGCGCTGCCCGCACCGGCCGCAATCCGAAGACCGGTGAGACCATCGAAATCTCCGCGGGCAAGACGCCTGGATTTAAGGCTGGTAAGGCGCTGAAAGACGCGATAAAATAACCCGCGTCGGGCAGGTGCCCAGCGAGAACCCAGACGGTCTACCGTCTGGGTTTTCATTTCAGGGTGCTTAGCTCAGCTGGTAGAGCGTCGCCCTTACAAGGCGAATGTCGGCGGTTCGATCCCGTCAGCACCCACCAGTTTAACGAGCAGATTTTCAGTTTCGCGGAGCGGTAGTTCAGTTGGTTAGAATACCGGCCTGTCACGCCGGGGGTCGCGGGTTCGAGTCCCGTCCGCTCCGCCATTTTCGAACCGGCGCCTTAGGGCGCCGTTTCTTTATCCGGCTCCAGTGTCCCTTGACAGATTCCTTGCATGTCAGAGCCCCGAAAATCGTTCAGGACAAGGCGCCTGTTGCGGCGGAGGGTCGCTCCCTTCGCAAGACAGGCAACGCAGTCATCGGCGATTTGCGGCGCTTTCTTCGGGCACGCCGGGCCACCTGATCGGCCATGTTGCACTCACTTGAATTGGCGACAGCCAGTCCTGCGCTCGCGCGCCTTGCCGGAACATCCGGCCTGGCGGGCTGACGCGCGGGGAACATCTGTCGAGGGACACTAAGCTATGTTGCAGTCAATCCGAGAGTCCACGTCCGGGCCGTTCGCCTGGATCGTCGTCGCGATCATCGTCGTTCCCTTTGCGTTCTTCGGCATCGAGACGTTCCGCTCCGGGGGCGGTGACGGCACCGTCGCCAAGGTCGGGGATCGGAAGATCACCCAGCGAGAGTTGCAGGCTGGATACGAGCAGCGCTATCAACGCCTGCAGTCAATGATGGGTGACAGCTTCGACCCGTCGCTGATCCAGGGGCCGCAGTTCCGCCGTCAGGTGCTCGACGACATGATTCGCGAACAGGTCGTCACCCAGTACGCCAAGGACTCCGGATTGCGCGGAACCGATCAGGCGGTGTTCGAGTATCTGCGGGAGATTCCCGCGTTTCTGGTTGATGGTGAGTTTTCGCCGCAGGCCTATCGCGACACGCTCTCCGCCAACCGCCGTCAACCTGAGGAGTTCGAGGCCCAGGTCGCGGATTCCATCGCCATTGATCAGTTGCAGCAGGGCCTGCTGGAGTCGGCCTGGGTCGCTCCTGGCGAGGTGGATCTGGCCTACCGGATTGATCACCAGCGGCGCCGCTTCGAACAGGTCATGATCAGCCTGGGCGATTTTCGCGAATCCGTCGAGATCGCGGATGACGCTGTTCGCGAGCGTTACGAAGCGCAGGCGGACCGGTTCACCACTCCGGAACGGGTGAAGCTTGCCTACATCGAGGTAAACCAGTCGCAGCTGGCGCCCGAGGACGCGCCGTCCGAGGAGGTGCTGCGCGAGGTTTACGAGCAGCAGAAAGGGCGCTTCACGACCGCGGAAGCACGCAGGGCTTCGCATATTCTGATCAAGATGGACGAACGGTCCTCTGACGAGGCCCGCTCGCTAGCGGCGACCGCGCGCGCACGGATCGTCGATGATGGCGAGGCCTTCGCCGATGTCGCTGCGGAGCTCTCCGAGGACGCGGGCTCCGCGAACAGCGGAGGTGATCTCGATTGGGTGGAACGCGGCGTCATGGTTCCGGCCTTCGAGGACGCCCTGTTCGCGATGGAGGCGGGCGCCGTGAGCGACCCCGTGGAGACCGAGTTCGGCTGGCACGTCATCAAGCTCGAGGAAGTGCGGCCGGAACAGACCAAACCCTTTGAGGACGAGACCGTTCAGGCGCGCATTCGTGAAATTCACGCGCGCGACTCCGCGGGAGAACAGTTTCAGCGTCTGACTGAAGAGCTGGAGGCATTGGCTTACGAGTCGGTGGATTCGCTGGAGCCGGCCGCCGAGGCCACGGGACTCGCCGTCGAGTACACCGATTGGTTCAGCCGTGACGGTGGGCCCGGGATCGCGACCAACCCGGACGTGCTCGATGCGACCTTCTCTCAGCTGGTGCTTGAGCAGGGTGAGAACAGCCGCCTGATCGAGCTCGAGCCTGGCCGCGTGGTCGTGGTCCGGGTGGCGGACCGTCAGCCGGAAGAGCAGAAGCCGTTCGAGGCGGTGGAAGCGCAGATTCGCGCGGAACTGATCAACGAAGCGGCTCGGCAGGAGGCACAGGCCGTGTCCGAGGCGCTGCTGACGTCGCCGCGTGACACGGGTGCCATG
>CALBOV010000012.1 GCA_937896565.1 uncultured Salinisphaerales bacterium | reverse complement strand
GCTGGTCAGGATTGAACGGCTTGACCAGCCAGCCCGTCGCACCCGCCTGTTTGCCGGCCGCCTTCTTGTCGGCGCCGGCCTCGGTAGTGAGGATCAGCAACGGCGTGAACTTGTAGGAATCCAGCCCACGCAGTTCGCGGACGAGCGTGATGCCGTCCATGTTTGGCATGTTCACATCGGCCAGCACCAGCGAGTAATTGCCGGCGCGGGCCTTGTCCAGCGCGATCTGGCCGTCCTCGGCCTCCTCCACGTCGAAGCCAGCATCGCGCAGCGTGTACGCGACCATCTGACGCATGGAGGGTGAATCGTCGACGGCGAGAATCTTTTTCATCAGTGTGTCTCCGTGGTGTCCGGAAGAGAGTCAAGGGCAAGAACCGATTCCAGGCCCAGCAGGCGGGCACCATCGACCAGCACTTCGGACGCGGCCGACCAGTCGGTCTGGCGACCAAAACGTTTGCGCTCCGTCACGAAGCTGGCGATCAGTTGCAGGCCCGGCGTGTCGACCCGAACAATGTCCTGGCCGTCGAGGGTGACGGGCTGCTCGCTGTTGCGGGCATCCATCAACTGCGCGTGCAACGTCGCGATTTCGCGAATGGAGAGTTCTCCATTGAGATCAACGGTCACGGATGGATTGGTCATGGCTATCTCCCGTGGGCTTCCTGACGGTTCATCGGCCGCCTTTCGAAAATCTGAACAATCAATGCGGCCCATTGGCCGACGGCTCGAGACGCGTGATCAGCCGTGCCTCCGCGGGCGTGAGGCCGTACTCCTTGATCAACAGCTCCGGAGCGATCCCGTCGCGTGCCAGCGACCGCGCATGCTCCAGCCCCCAACGCCGCTCCAGCGCGCGATGGGCATCGGTCAGCGCGTCGATCCGCGATAGCGCGTCACGCATCTCGCCGCGGGCGGCGAGCTGTGCGGGCATGCTGCTGAGTTCCTTGTGCAGGGTTTGCAGCGCGCGGCCCAGTGCGGCCTGGGTAGTCCGGTCGGCGCGCTGCGCCGTGACCAGCCGGGCCTGGGTCGTCGCCAGGCGATCCACCCGGCGGGCCAGCAGGAACACGGCGAGCAGACAGGCGCCGGCAACGGAGACGAATGCGGCAAGCATCAGGCGTTCGCTCCAATGCGATCCAGCACGGCGCGCACGTCCAGCACGAGCAGCGGCGCCCCCTGACGCTGGAAGACCCCGGCCACCGGCAGCGCGGCGCGGTTGTCCGCAACCTTGGGCGCCGGCTCAAGCAAGCGATCCGGTGCGTTCCAGACATCACCGACGGCATCCACGGTCAGCCCCACCGGCTCTCCGGTCACGTCAGTGACGAGAATGCGCTGGGAGTCGGTGGGCTCGGGTATCGAGCGGCCCAGCATCGTGTGCAGCGACAACACGGTGACGATGGCGCCGCGCAGATTGATCACGCCCAGCATCCAGTTCGGCGCGCCAGGCACCGGCGTGGGTTCGCAGGGCCGCAGGATCTCTCGAATCTGATCAATTTCGATCGCGTAGCGGCTGTCCAGCAAGCCGAACGTCAGCCAGCGCGTCGTCGCCTCGGCGGGCGCGGTCGTCTGCTCCGCCTGCGTTTCGAAGAGCTTCTGCAGCATGGCCTGGGTCGACATCTCAAGCACCTTCGCGTGTTGGTTGCCCGCCTTCTGCAGGATTTGGGCCCCGCCCCCGCGTCGTCGACGACGTACCACGCCGCGCCATCGTCCTCGCATTCGGTCGGTTGCCCGGCGCCAATTGTTCGTCGCGAATCACCAGCACGACGCGTCGGTTGCGCTGGCGGCCACGCACCGTGTCGTTGCCCGCGATCGGCTGAAATTCCCCGTAGCCCTGCACACTTAGCCGCGTTGCGGCGACTCCGGCATCGGTCAGCACGCGGAGCACGCTGACGGCGCGCGCGGCGGACAGCTCCCAGTTCGACGGAAACCGGCGGGTGTGAATCGGCTCGTTGTCGGTATGCCCCTCGATGATCACGTGGTTGGGGTACGGCGTCAGAATCCCGGCG
>CALBOV010000011.1 GCA_937896565.1 uncultured Salinisphaerales bacterium | reverse complement strand
GTGCGGCTGGTGCTGGTGCACGGTGCCCGCCCGCAGATCGAATCCCGCCTCGAACACGACGCCTGCCCCTGCGATGTCGTCCAGGGCCTGCGCATCACCACGCCGGCCGCGATGGGCAGCGTGACCGCCGCGGTGGGCGCGGTGCGCATGGAACTGGAGGCATTGCTGTCCACCGGGGTCGCGAGTTCTCCCATGGGCGGCGCGCGGCTGGAGGTCACCGGCGGCAACTGGGTGGTCGCACGGCCGGTTGGCGTCCGTCACGGCGTGGATTTCCAGCTGACCGGCGAGGTCCGTCGCATCAACGTCGACCCGATCCAGGCGGCGCTGAATCGCGGCGCTATCGTGCTGCTGTCTCCGGCCGGCTATTCGCCCACGGGCGAGACCTTCAATCTGCTCGCCGAGGAGGTCGCGCTCAAGGCCGCCGTGGCGCTGCGCGCCGACAAGCTGGTGTACCTGCATCCGGAACCGTCCGCCGCGACGCCGAACCAGTGGTCGCTGACCACGGCCCGCGAACAGCTGGCGCAGACGCCGGACGACGCGCTGTTCCGCGCCGCCGTCGAGGCCGCCGAAGCCGGCGTGCCGCGGGTTCACGTGGTGAGCGCGATGTCCGACGGTGCGCTGCTGACCGAGCTGTACACCCGCGACGGCATCGGCAGGATGATCGCCAGCGACGGCTACGACGCCGCGCGACCGGCACGCATCGACGATGTCGGCGGCATCCTGCAACTCATCGAACCGCTGGAACGCAAGGGCGTGCTGGTGCCGCGTTCCCGCGAGCAGCTGGAACTGGATATCGACCGCTTTCTGGTCATGACCCGGGATGCCATGGTCATCGGCTGCTGCGCGCTGATGCCGTACCCGGACGAACAGATCGGCGAGATCGCCTGCATCGTCGTCCACCCCGACTACCAGCGCGAAGGCCGGGCCGACGCGCTGCTGCGTCAGGCCGAAGCGCGGGCGCGAGCCGAGGGGCTGACACGCGTCATGGCACTGACGACGCACACGCCGCACTGGTTCGTCGAACGCGGTTTCAAGCAGGCTGACGTCAACTCGCTGCCGGTGGAAAAACGCGCGCTCTACAACCTTCAGCGCAACTCGCAGGTGTTCATCAAGACGCTGTAGGTCCCCCCGTCCCGCCAAGCGGCGTCTTTCCCGGCTGTGCGATCACCGCGGTAAAGCCGATCTTGTCCTGCACCGCCTGCCGGTTGGCGTCCCAGAACACCTGGAAGAATCCCAGCAGCCCGGTGGCGAGACCCGCCGCATAACCGCCGTAGCGCAGAAACGCTCCCCAGTACCGCAGCGGCCGACCGCTCAGATGGACCACGCGAATGCCCAGCAGGCGCTTGCCGGGCGTGGCCCCGTTCCACCAGACGGGGAACACGGTGAAGTAGAGCGCACCCCAACCGAGCCCGAGGCCCAGGTCGGAGGCGAGGGTCTTGATCGTGTCCAGCATGCTGAAGCGCCGTGGCCCGGCCACGGCCGGCTCCGCAACGGGCTCGTCCACCGGCATCTCCGATGGGTCGGCCGCCGCGACACCGGATGCCGCGGCGGCCAGCAGGGCCTCGCGTTCCGTCGGGTGCTCGTCAGCGAAATCCGCGACTGCCCCAAGAATGTCGTCCTCCGCGAGTCCGTGCTCCGTCGCCGCCTCCGCGAAGCCTTGCGCAGCCTCCAGACGACACGCCGCATCGTCGCAGAGCGACAGCGCTCCGAAACTCATCGCCGTAGCCATGCCCTCGAAGAAACCTTCGCCGTCCTCGGCCGGTACCGAATCGTTGGCATACCGGTCCCATAGCGGTTGGAGCACGAGGCCGGCGACGACGAACACGCAGAGCGAGGCAAACACGACACCCGCCTTGTGCAGCCAGCGCGACCAGCGGCGCTCCAGCTTCCAGCGATGGCCCAGCACGTAGATCAACGCCGCGATACCGATCGCCAGCAGATAGCCGCCCTGGTTCGCGAGAATCGCGACCATCAGACCATCGATGCCAAAGGCGACGGCCCGGCGCCACGGCCGGGCGAGCGGTGTTCCGATCAAATCCGGCGCGACCCGGAACGCATCCGGCGTAACAATGGACCGATCATCACGCGACGCGATGTGCCCACTATCCGATTCCGCTCCCATTAAAACCATTTCCCCGATCGACCCCATGACGACGCGCAAACCATAACCCGCGCGGGCAACCTGGCAAGCTTCCCAGCCGCTTGCGTTCTTGCCCCAACCCTGTACAACCGGCGTCGCAATCCACAGGCCGTTTCCGCCCACATGAGCAACCCCATCGATCACAACGCGGCATGGGCCCGCCGCGATCTCGAGCGCGTCTGGCACCCCTGTACCCAGATGAAGGATCACGAGGCCCTGCCGCCGCTGCCGATCCGCTCGGCACGGGGCGTCTGGCTGGAGGACTTCAACGGTCAGCGCTACATCGACGCGGTCAGTTCCTGGTGGGTGAACCTGTTCGGTCACAGCAATCCGGTGATCACCGCGGCGCTGAAGGATCAGCTCGACACGCTGGATCACATCATGCTCGCGGGCATGACCCACGGCCCGGCGGTGGAACTGGCCGAGGCGCTGACGCGACTGGCACCCGATCCGCTGACGCGCTGCTTTTACGCCGACAACGGCTCGGCGGCCGTCGAGGCCGCGCTGAAAATGAGCTTTCACTACTGGCTCAACCGCGGTGAAACCCGCCCGCGTTTCATCTCGCTGTCGAACAGCTACCACGGCGAAACCCTGGGCGCGCTGGCGGTGGGGGATGTCCCGCTCTACAAGTCCACCTACGGACCACTGCTGCTGGACAACATCGTCGTGCCCGGGCCGGACTGCTTTGGGCGTCCGGAGGGCGTGAGCTGGCGGGAGCATTCCGAAGCGGCATTCGCTGCCATGGAGGAGACGCTGGAGCGGCATGCGCACGAAGTCTCGGCCGTGATCGTCGAGCCACTGGTGCAATGCGCCGGGTCGATGCGCATGTACGATCCCGTCTACCTGACGCGGCTGCGTGAGGCCTGCGATCGCCACAACGTGCACCTGATCGCCGACGAAATCGCGGTGGGCTTCGGTCGTACCGGCAGCCTGTTCGCCTGCGAGCAGGCCGGCATCGCGCCCGATTTCATGTGTCTGTCCAAGGGCATTACAGGCGGCACGCTGCCGCTGTCCGTGGTGCTGACGTCCGAGACGGTCTACCAGGCGTTCTACGACGACTACGTGAACATGCGCGCGTTTCTGCACTCGCACAGCTACACCGGCAATGCCCTGGCCTGCCGGGCCGCGCTGGCGACGCTGTCGATCTTCGAATCACGCGACGTACTGGCCGAGGTGCGCGCCAAGGGTGCTGCGATGGAGGCCGCCGCGGCGGAACTGCTGGATCACCCGAACGTCGGCGACATCCGCCGCCACGGCATGATCATGGCGATCGAACTCGTCCGCGACCGCGACACGCTGGAACCCTTCGACTGGCGCGAGCGCCGTGGCCGTCGCATCCACAAGTACGCGCTGACGCAGGACGTGTTACTCCGGCCGCTGGGCGATGTGGTCTATTTCATGCCGCCCTATGTGATCAACGACGACGAAATCGCCCGCATGGTCGGCGCCGCCATTCGCGGCATCGACATCGCGGTGCGGGACTGAACCCGGTGCGCATATCCCGCTTCTTCGTCGACCATCCGCTGGCGCAGGATCTGCGTTTCGAGTTACCGGATGACGTTGCCCATCATCTGGTGCGGGTGCTCCGCTCCCCGGCCGGCACGCGCCTGCGGCTGTTCAACATGGACGGCGTTGAATTCGAGGCGACGCTTTGCGAGGTGGCCAAGCGGTCCGCCAGCGTGATCTGCAAAGCGCCGGTCGAGACCGCGCCGGAGTCCCCGATCCGCACCACGCTGTACCAGGCGCTGAGCAAGGGCGAGCGCATGGACTACGCCATCCAGAAGTCCACGGAACTGGGGGTCTCCCGCATTCAACTACTGAATACGCAGCGGGTGGACGTGCGCCTGGGCGGTGACCGCCTCGAAAAACGCATGCAGCACTGGCGGCGCGTGGCCATCGCCGCGGCCGAACAATGCGGCCGCGCCTCGGTCCCGGAGCTGCTGCCGCCGGTCGACTGGCCGGTCCCGGCGCCTCACCCGGGTGCATCACTGATCCTGGACCCGGATGCGCGTAACGGTCTGGGCACGATCGCCGCGGCCGAGGATTTCGCCATCGCCGTCGGACCCGAGGGCGGGTTCGGCGAAAACGAAGTCCATCAGGGACTGGACCAGGGATGGACAGGCATCCGGTTCGGCCCACGCATCCTGCGCACGGAAACCGCCGGCCCGGCGATGCTGGCGGCCTTGCAGAGCCGCTGGGGGGATCTCCAGGGAGCCCTGATCTAGCTGAGAAACGCCGGCAGTTCGGTGGCGTCCAGCGAGCCCGCCTCCACACGCACCAGCGCGCTGGCGATCTTCGACTCGATGCGATCCAGGTTGGGAATCAGCGCGACGTTGGTGCCGATGCGCACGCGGCAAGCGGTGTTGTCCCGTTCCGGCAGGTCGTCCGACCAGTCCTGCTGCAACGCGCGTTCGTTGACGGTCACCAGATGCGGATAGCCCTGCGCGACCATCACGTACTGACCGGCCATGACCTGGTCGGTCACCGTGTTGACGACCAGCAGCCGAGCGCGCGGCATGCGTTCGGGAATCGGCAGCCCGAGCAGCCCCTCGACGGCGACCAGTGGCAGGCGCCGGTCGCGCCAGTCG
>CALBOV010000010.1 GCA_937896565.1 uncultured Salinisphaerales bacterium | reverse complement strand
CGAAGAGCGATTCGGGCTGACCTGGCACGGCAAGGCCCGCGCCAAACTGATCGCCCAGCGTCCCTCCACCGGCACCTTGCGGCCCATGGTGGCGGACTCGGTGAACTGGGGCAGCACGCAAAACCTGTTCATCGAAGGCGACAACCTGGAGGTGCTCAAGCTGTTGCAGAAGAGCTACCACCAGCAGGTGAAGATGATCTACATCGATCCGCCCTACAACACGGGCAAGGAGTTCATCTACCCCGACAAGTTCGATGACAACCTGGACACCTACCTGCGCTACACCGGCCAGAAAGATGCCGATGGCCGTTCATTCGGCACTAACACGGAAACCAGTGGCCGTTACCACACCAACTGGCTGAACATGATGTATCCGCGGCTGAAACTGGCGCGGAATCTGTTGCGTGAGGACGGCTGCATTTTCATCTCAATTGATGATCATGAAGTTGATAACTTGCGTTTGGTTTGCGACGAGATATTTGGGGAGTCGAATTTCATCGCCACAGTTATCTGGCACAAAATGGATAGCCCAAAGAACTCAGCCGTCTATCTCAGTGAGGACCACGATTACGTTCTTCTCTACGCAAAAAACGCAGATGTTTGGCGACCGAAATTGCTGCCACGCAGCAAGGAAATGGTCGACAGATATAAGAATCCAGATAATGATCCACGCGGACCATGGCTGCTCAGTGACCTTGCGGCTCGCAACGCGTATAGCAAGGGCCGCTACCCAATCACTACACCAAGCGGGCGCACAATTAAGGGACCGCCGGCGGGCAGCTATTGGCGAATCAGTCGAGAAAAGTTCGACGAACTTGATTCAGATGGGCGTATTTGGTGGGGAGACTCTGGCGACAACCGGCCTGGGATCAAGAAATTCCTCTCCGAAGTTCGGGATGGTGTTGTGCCACAAACCTACTGGCACTGGAAAGATGTCGGAAGTACGCGAAATGCGAAGCAAGAGTTGAGCAAATTACTCAACGCACAAGCGTCTAGTGACTTGTTCGAAACCCCAAAACCAACCGGGTTAGTTAGAAGGATGCTGAAGGTTGCTGCTTCAGACGGCGACCTAGTAATGGATTTTTTTGCCGGATCAGGCACTACTGCCCACGCCACAATGCTCGAGTCAGTTGAAAACAAACTGTCCGTTCGATGCATTCAGGTTCAGCTACCGGAACCAGCAGGCAATGGAAAAACCATTGCTAATCAATGTGCGAACCGGATGATCCAGGCGGGTAATAGCCTTAAGGGTAAGCTCGGTGATCCTGGCTTTCGCTGGTTTCGGCTCGATGCAACGAACTTTCTGAAGTGGTCTGGCGGCTATGACGACCTCGTCTCCGCCACCGAATCCCTGAAACCCGACCGCAGCGACCTCGACATTGTCTTCGAGATCCTGCTCAAGACCGGCCTGGACCTGAGCCTGGCGATCAACGAACACAACATCGCCAGCCAGACCGTCTACGAGATGGGCGCCGGCGCGCTAATCGTTTGCCTGGCCCACACCATCGACCTGGATCTGGTGGAAGGCATCGGCGCATTGCACGATGCGTTGGAACCCGAGGTCTGCCGCGTGGTATTCCGCGATGCCGGCTTCGCCGACGACGCCACCAAGACCAATGCCGTACAAATTCTCAAGCGCCACGGCATCGAGGACGTCAAGAGCCTTTAGCGGGCTGAATCTATACTCTGTGAAACCACGACACCCGTTTGACGAGTCGCCATGAAACCGTCGACAGCGCTATTGAGTCATCGAATCGCCTTGCGCGAACTGGCCGCCAGGCACCGGCTGGGCAGCCCGCGTGTCTTTGGTTCGGTGATTCACGGCACGGACCGTGATGACAGCGATCTCGATGTGCTGGTCGAGCCGACCGAGCAGACTACGCTGTTCACGCTCACGCGCTTCGCCCAGGAAGCCGAGGTGCTAACCGGCGTGCGCGTGGATGTGGTCACGCCGGGCAGCCTGCCCGCCGACATTCGCGATCAGGTCACACTCGAAGCACAGGCCATCTAACCACGGCCATGAGCCCACCTCGTCATCCCACTCGAATCCCTCGCTACCTGGGCCACATGCAGCTTGCGATCCAGCGCATCCAAGGTTATTGCGCGAACGCTCCCACCCTGGATGCGTTCCGCGAAGCCGCTGTTGTTCAAGACGCGGTGATCAGAAACCTCGAAATCCTGGGAGAAGCCGCCAACCGGGTTCGTCGCGCAGACCCAGATTTCGAATCGCGACATCCGCAGATTCCGTGGGCTGCTGTCGCCGGAATGCGGAATCGACTGATCCATGAATATTTTGAAGTGGATCTTGAGGTGGTCTGGCAAACCGTTCGGCACGAATTGCCGACGTTCTCCAAAGTACTCGCCGACTTGGTGGACGAACTGGAACAGCGCGGTGATGACGCATCGCCCCAATCGACTCAGCAGGACGCATGAAACTCCAGTTCGCCCCCGACCTCGCCTATCAAATGGACGCGATCGATGCGGTCTGTGACGTCTTCCATGGCCAGCAGACCTGCGCGAGCGAGTTTTCGGTACCCGCCATGGTGTCGTCT
>CALBOV010000009.1 GCA_937896565.1 uncultured Salinisphaerales bacterium | reverse complement strand
GTTTCCGCGCCTTCGGTGATCAGGCGAATGTCCTTGCCCAGTTCGGAGGACAGGTCACGCACCAGCCGGCGGAAGCGGGCAAAGGTGGAGCCGATCGGCAGCATGCGAATGTTGATCGCGGTGTCGCGCAGATCGTGGGTGAGCCGTTCGAGGTCCTCGGCGATGCTCATCAGTTCCTCGTCGGCGCGACGTGCGCTCAAATCCAGCAGACGCGCCTGCGAGATCACCATTTCGCCAACGACGTTGATCAGGTGATCCAGACGGTTTGATGGCACCTTGACCGTGTCCTGCTCCGGCGCGCTCGTGGCGTTGCGAGTCGCGGCGGCCTCGGTCGTCATGACCGGCGACACCTGTGCCTGAGGCTCCGGTTCCACGACAGGATCGGCCTGCGTGTCCATGCGCGGCTTAGTCTCTGCCGGTGCAGGCAGGGTCACCGCCTCGGAGCTGATCTCGATCTCCCAGTCGAAGCTCACGAACAGGAACACGTCGTCTATCGCGCTCCGGGGCTTCGAGGTTGTCAGCTCGATTTCCCAATCGACTTGCAACTGCTCGGGGTCGAAGTCACTCAGTGGTCCGATGCGTGAGGTGAGCGTGCGTATGGTCATCTCGCCCAACTCGTCCAGTTCGCGGATCAGGCCGAGCGGATTGGTGCCGCTCATGAAGGTGTCCGCACTGGGGCGCAGACGGATCTCGTAACGCGTCATGGCCGCGGCGTCCGACGCGGTTGTCTGCGCCGGGGCCGCCGACGGAGACGTTCCGTCGCCGGTGGCCGTGACTCTGGACAGGCGTTCCAGCAGCAGGGCGGTGTCCGGATGTTCGCTATTTGTGTCGATGAGCACGCGAATGTGGTCGCGGGAATCCAGACCGATGCTGATCAGTTCCTGGCTGATGCTCAGCTCGCCACGACGGACCTGGTCAAAGGCGTCTTCGAGATGGTGGGTAAACGACGAGACCGCGTCGAAGCCGAACATCGCGCCGCTGCCCTTGATCGTGTGCATGGCGCGGAAGGCGCGGTCGACCAGTGCCATGTCGTCGGGCGCGTCCTCCATCTCCAGCAGGGCGGCTTCGAGATCCTCCAGCAGATCGGCGGTTTCCTGGCGGAAGGTTTCCTCAAACTGCGTCACGAAGCCGCTCCGTCGCGTGAGTCGAACAGCGGCACATCCAGACCCAGTGAGTCGACCACCGCGGTGACCGAGTCCGGCACGTTGACGAAGACCGGCTGCGTCTCGTCCATCAGTGCCCGATAAACGCTGACGAGCAGCTGCACGCCCGCGAGATCAATGGCTTCCACGCCGGCGAGGTCCACCTGCGCCCCTCCAGCCTTCGGGCACTGTGTGATCAGGTCGTCGCGCGCCTGCTTGACGCGTTCGATCGTCAAGTCACCGGTCAGCTTGACGCCTCCGGCGAACGCCGATTTCGATGCCATGGTGAGGATCTCCGATGTGTGTGGGATTGAGAGCCCTGCTCCCGGATGCATGTAACATCGGCGACGGGTCATGGAAGTTGAGTCGGCAAGGTCAAATGGTCACCGGAAGGTGACGAATGGCGGGCGGAATCGCCGACATTCGGCGTCTGTTCGCAGAGGTTGCCGGAAATGTCCTACACGGCTGCGCGTCACCTCTCCATGGTGAGCCCGGCGGCCGTGTCGGTAGACTGCCACCGTGTTTCGTTCTGGCGTCCACTGGGGAGCATGTGACAGGGATTTCAAAGGGATGGGCCGGCTTGCGATCCGGGATATGGGGCGCCTGTCTGGCAGCCGTCAGCCTGGGTGCCCAGGCCGAAGGACTCACGCACGCGTTCGCCCACGCGCTGGAACAGGACCCGACCTGGGCCGAAGCCCAGGCGCGCTACGCGGAGGTGCTGGCCGATCGCGACCTCGCCAGGGCCGGCTATCACCCGGTGCTGAACATCGCCGGTCGCGTCACCGCGAATCACCGCGAAGTGGTCGGCGACTACTTCGGATTGCAGGACATCAACCGCTCGGATGATTTCGAGGCGTTCGGTTACTCCATCCAGCTTCGCCAGCCGATACTCCGGCTCGACCGATGGCGCCAGCGCGACGCGGCCTCCCTGCGTGTGGCGGCCGCCTCCGCGCGTCTGAACGCGGCGGAAGTCGACCTGATGATTCGTGTCGTCGAGGCCTACTTCGCGGCGCTGGATGCCGAGCAGGATCTCGAACTCGCCAAGGCGGAACTGCGCTCGATCACCGATCGGGCGACGCAGGTCAGCGAGCAGGCGGACCTAGAAATCGCCACTGAACTGGCGCGCTCGGAGGCGAACGCGCAGCGGGATCTGGCACGGGCCCGGGTGCTGCTTTCGGAACAGCAGTTGCAGACGCGCCGCGCCGAGCTCGCATTGATCACCGGCGAGCCGGGCATGGAGCTCTCCGCACTGCGCACCTATGGTCACGTCCCGCACCTGGCCACCACCGACCAGGACGCCTGGGTGGATCAGGCCCGCGCGAGCAATCCGCTGCTGGTCGCCACGCGGCTGGAATCCGAGGTCGCTTCGCGCGGCGTGGATATTGAGCGCGCCGCGCGTCTGCCGACCCTGGATCTGGTCGCGCAGCGCGACTACATCGACAACTCCGGCGGCGTGAGCGGCGAGCGTGAGGATTCCGAGGACGTCATCGGACTCGAATTGCGTTTACCCCTCTACGACGGCGGGGCCACCCGGGCTCGCACCAGCGCGGCGCTGGCGCGTTACGAGCAGGCGCTGGCGCGTCAGGCCCGGGCCCAGCGCGAGGCGGAATTCCAGGCCACCAGCGCCTATTCGGCGGTGGAACTGGGCCAGGAGCAGATCGGTGCGCTGCGTTCGGCGCGCTCGGCCACCTACGACGCCGTCGAGGCGACCGAGGGCGGGGTGTTCGCCGGAACCCGGACGGAAGTGGACCTGATGCAGGCGCTGCGCGAGCGCTTCGATGCCGAGCGCGGGCTGACCCGAGCGGTGCACGCCTACCTGCTCAACAGCCTGCGGCTGAAGGCGGCGGCGGGCACGCTTGGGGCCGACGACCTGATGGCCGTCAACCGGCTGCTGGCCGACTAGCGGCCGACCAGGGCCTGACGCATGACTTCCGCCTGTCCCCAACTGGTCTACCGGCGTCAGTCGCGGATTTCGACGCGTTACGCCGAGATCATCCTGCTGACCAGCCAGGAAGACGGGCGCGTCTACCGTTTTGATGAAAGCGAGTTCCGGCTGGCGTCTCTGTTCGACGGCACCCGGACCCTGGACGAGGCCGTCGAGGTCGCGCGGTCACAGGGCGCCAAGACTGATGTCGACACGGCGCGCCGGTTCCTGAACGAACTGGATCGCGCGGGGCTGCTGGAATCCGACGAGGCCGCATGGAAAACCGCGGCCAACGACGCCGACCTGGGCGAGGCCGATCCGGCGGAATGGAATGCCGAGCGGGCCAACCGCGAGGCCGAGCCACTGGCCCGTTCACGCATGGCGCGGCAGCACGCGCTGCGCGAGGAGCGCACGCCGGACATCGCGATTCACCTGCCGACACGCTGGCTGCTGTGGGCCGGGCGACTGCTGAACTGGCCGCTGCACGCGCGCTGGCGCATGGCGGCGCTGGGCGTCGCGCTGCTGTGTCTGTCCGTCGGCGTCTACAACAATCGTGTGGAGGTCTGGGTCGACCTGCAGCGGCTGGTGGGTCCGTGGGCGATTGTTCAGGTCGCGGTGGCTGGCTTTTTCTCCGTGAACCTGTTCGGGCAGATGGCCCGCGCCGCCGAGTATCTGCGACGGGTCGGCACCATGCCGGCGTTTGGCATCACCTTCATGCTCCGCGTGATCCCGCGGTTTTACGCGGATGTCTCGCCGGTGGTCGCCAACCACGATCAGCGCTTCGAGACCCGCGACCGCATGGCGGTGCTGGGCTGCTCGCTGGTGGCGATGCTGTCATTGCTGGTGCTGGCGACGCTGAGCTGGTTTGTCAGCCGGCAGTCGGCATCCCATCTGCCGCTGCTCTATGCCGGCGTTGGCGTGTTGTCGGCGTGGGTATTCCTGCTGCGGCTGAACCCGATGTCCCGTCACGAGGGCTATCAGTTGCTGGCGACCTGGCTGGATACGCCCGATCTTCGGGACGTGGCCATCGCCTCCCTCTTAGGCCGCGGTCGCATCTGGCGGCGGCTGAAACCCAGCGGCGTCTCGACAACGGCGATTCGTCTGTACGCGCTGGCCGTGGTCGTCTGGATCGCGGTCGTCGCCTGGGTGTTGTTCCACCTGGTTGGTGTTTGGCTCGAACGTGAGTGGGCTGGCCTGGGTGTTGTCTTGTTCCTCGTCCTATGCGGGGTTGCCATGTGGAATCCAATGAAAAGAACGCGGGCGCGCAACAAACTGGCGCAAGAAATGGAAGCGAGAAATCCGGAGCTGGCTGCTCGGCGGCGCAAGAAGCGCAGCGCGACAGTCATCAAGTGGGGAGTCGGGATCGTGGTGCTGCTGGCACTGGCGCTGATCCCGTACACCTACGAGCCAACGGGTGACTTCAAGATCCTGCCGAACAAGCGGTCCGACGTCCGGGCGCTGATCGCCGGCGACGTTCGCGAGGTGATGGTCCAGGAAGGCGAACTGGTCGAGAAGGGCCAGTTGCTGGCGCGCCTGTCGGACGACGAGGAGCGGGCGCAGGTGGCGACCAGCGAGGCGCGGCTGGCCCGGCTCAGGGCAGAGCTGGCCCTGGCCGAGCGGGGCGCCGAGCCGGAAGAGATCGCACTGGCCGAGCAACGCGTCGTCACGGCGAAGCAGCGCTACGAATCCAGCCAGCGTGAGGCGAACCGTCTCAACTCCGCCTACCAGCGCGGGGCTGCGACCGGCCAGGCCGCCAATCAGGCCGAGGCGCTCGCCGCGGTGGAGCGTGAACGTCTGGCCGAGGCGCAGAACGCGCTGGAGGTTGTGCGCGCCGGGACCTCCGAGGAGGAGATCACCGCATTGAAGGCGTCGATCAGCGCCGAGGAGGCCACGCTGGCCTATGCGCGTCAGCAGCTGGAGTACACCGAGATTCACGCCCCGCGTGACGGGCGTGTCGTCTCCGAGGACCTGCGGTTTGCCGAGGGGGCGTATCTCGCCCGTGGCGATCTGCTGCTCAGCATCGAGGAAACCGGGCAGGTCCTGGCCGAGATCATGATTCCCCAGAACGACATCGGCGAGATCGAGGTCGGCGCCAAGGCATCGGCCAAGGCCTGGGCGTATCCGGGCGTGAGTTTCGTCGGCACGGTCGCCGGGATCGCGCCGAACGCCGAGATCAGCGAATATGGCCGCGTGGTCCGGGTGCAGATGGAAATCGAGAATGCCGACGGTCGTCTGCGTCCGGAAATGACCGGCCATGCCAAGGTCGAGGGTGATACGCAGCCGGCCGGTCTGGCCTTCACCCGCGGGCTGGCTCGCTTCTTCATGATCGAGGTCTGGAGTTGGATTCCCTAGCGCGCAAGAACAACGGCGCAGATGTCGACCCCGACCTGATCATCCCGTCGCCGGTCTGGCCGCCGGGCGCCGAGGTCCTGTCGCTCGACGAGCCCGAGCCGCATGCGCTGGGGGGCGAGCACTTCAAGCTGGTGTCGGAAAACGGCTTCGGCGACGGCTACAACAACTACCCGCACAGCATGGCCTGGTTCAAGGGCAAGCTGTATGTCGGCACGACGCGGGCGACCTTCCAGATGATGGCGCACAACGATCCGTTGCCGCCGCTGGATCCCTGGCCGGTCACTCCGCCCAAGGACATCTACGACCTCGATCGCCGCGCGGAGATCTGGTGCTATGACCCGGCGTCCGGCGAAGGCTGGAAGCTCGCGTTCCGCGCACCCTGGATCAAGGGTGAGGATGGCACCGAGGTGCCCCGCTTCATCGGCTACCGCGGCATGGCGGTGTTCCAGGGCAAGAGCGATGACGAGCCGGTGCTGTACATCGCGACCTGGGCGCCGCGCAAGGCGCCGAGACCGACGGTGATGCGCACCGAGGATGGCGTCCACTTCGAGGAGTTGCCCGGCCCGAACTGGGGCGAGCAGGTGCGTTCCTTCCGGACCATGCAGGTGTTCAACGGCCGGCTCTACACCTCGCCGACCGGGTCCACCACCGGCGACCGCCAGTCGCAGGAATGCGTGGGTGGCCGGCCCGCCATCTTCGAGACGGACGACCCGCGCAGCGGCTGGCGCGCGGTGTCCAGCCAGGGCTTCGGCGACCCCGCCAATCTCACCGTGTTCGAGATGGCGGCGTTCAACAACCATCTCTATGCCGGTACCGTGAACGCCCGCAACGGCTTCGAAATCTGGAAGACGACGGCGACCGGCGATCCGCCCTACGACTGGAAGCGCGTGGTCTCGCACGGCGCCGGTCGCGGCCCGCTCAACGAGGTCGCGGTGAGTCTCTGCGAGTTCAAGGGCGCGCTGTACGTCGGCTCGGGCATCGTCAACGGCGGCTATCACCGCAAGCTCAACGTGGGCCCGGCGGCGGCCGAGGTCATCCGCATCCATCCGGATGATTCCTGGGAGCTGATCGTCGGCGATTCACGGATCACGCCGCAGGGCGCGCGGTATCCGCTGTCGGGTTACCGGCCGGGCTTCAACAAGTTCTTCAATGGCTATGTCTGGCGCATGGGCGTGCATGCCGGGCGCCTCTATGTCGGCACCTTCAGCTGGGCCCAGTTGCTGCCGTACTGTCCGATCCACAAGTGGGGCGAGGAGGGCCAGCGCCGCATCGCCAAGATGGGCGTGGACTGGTTCGTCGACAACATGGGCGGCTGTGATGTCTGGTCCACGGCGGACGGCGTGTACTGGGATTGCATGACCCGCAACGGGTTCGACAACGAGTGCAACTGGGGCATCCGCCAGATCATCTCCACGCCCTACGGCGTGTTCATCGCCACCTCCAACGTGCTGGCGCCGGACCGGGCGGTCAAGCGCAACGGCAAGTGGGAATACGTCCACAACCCGCGCGGTGGCTGCGAAATCTGGCTGGGCGCCAACCCGCCGGGATCGACCGATGAGTGAGCTGACCGACTACCCGGCACCGTTGGTGGTGCTGTCGCCGCCGCGTTCGTTCTCGTCGCTGATCTCCGCCATGCTCGGGGCGCACCCGCAGTCCGCCGGGCTGCCCGAGCTGCAGCTGTTCATGGCGGACGACATGGACCAGATCCTCAAGTTCTTCGCGCTCACCCCCGGCAACCTGGAAGACGGCCTGCTGCGCTCGGTGGCGCAGCTGTACTTCGGTGCGCAAAGCGACGCCACGGTGGACCAGGCCAAGGCCTGGCTGGCCGAGCGGCGGCACATGAGCACTGGCGACATGTTCCGCACCATCGCCCGCAAGGTGGCTCCGAAGATCCTGGTCGAGAAGAGCATCGCCACCGTGTGGCGGCCGGTGTTTCTGCGCCGTCTGCGGCAGACCGCGCCGCATGCGAAATTCCTGCACCTGATCCGGCACCCGCGCGGGCAGTGCAGCTCGCTGGTGAACATGATCGGCCACCGCGAGGACACCGTGGCCAACGATCTGAAGGATTTCTCCACCAATCCGCCGACCTTCGACCCCCAGATCGCCTGGTTGCAGATTCACCAGAACATTCTGCGCGCGCTGGGCGAGGTGCCCGCCGAGCAGGTCATGCGCGTGCGCGGCGAGGATGTGCTGGCCGACCCCGAGCGGCATCTGGCCGAGATCGCCACCTGGGCCGGCATGCGCGCCGATTCGGAAGCCATCGACGCCATGCTGCATCCGGAGCGCTCGATCTTCGCCTGCGTCGGTCCGCCGTCGGCGCCATTCGGCTCCGATCCCAAGTTCCTGGAAAACCCGGTGTTCCGGCCTCAGCAGTCCAAGCCGCAATCGCTGGAAGGCGCGCTGCCGTGGCGTGACGACCTGCCGGGTTTCGTGCCGGATGTGATCGAGCAGGCGAGGGCGTTCGGTTACGTTTGACGGTCTGAGCCGCTAGCCGTTGTCATCCTCCGGCGATGCCGCTTCACGGTCCTGCCGCAGTGCATCGGGCACCGGCTCGGTGCCGTAGGTTTCCAGCCGGATGCCGCCGAGGTCGAGGTCCGGCCAGGGTTTGGGAATCGGCACCAGCCCGTCCCGCACCAGTCGCTCCCGGAGTTCATCGGGCGACAGCGGCGTCGACGCGTTGAAGTGGCCGACCGACCGCCAGCTGTCGGCATCGTCGTCCGGTTGCAGCAGTTCCCCGTGCAGAAAGGTCCGCTTGCCGGGCGCATGTTGGGTCGCGGTCAGCACCGCCCAGAGATCGGCCGATTGATCATCGCTGTGCGGGATCGGGACAACCCAGCAGGATTCGTTCTTGCACCCGGACGCGGCCCGGCGGAACACATCCGACGCGAGCAGTGTTTCCGGCGGCGGCGCGACGTCCGGCAGCGGTTCCACCCAGTCCGACATGTCTTCGGCGCAGTGCACCACGCAGTGACGCGAAAGGCGCTCGGGTGTTTCCCAGCGTTTCAGCCACTCCGGGTTGTCGCGGATTCGCGGGTGCTCGCCCAGGGCCTGCCAGGCGCGGTAGCCGGCGATGCCCGAGCGGTATCGCAGGTAGTGAAAGTCGGCCGCGTTCAGCTCGACGGCGCCGCTCTGGATGCGGTGCAGCTGGCTCATCGCCGCGATGCGTGTGGGGCTGGCGACCGGCGACAGTAGCGCCAGCGCGATCACGACGAAGCCCAGCGCCAGCAACAGATTGGTGAGCTGCACGCCCGATTTGATACGGCGTGCCACCAGCGCCGCCAGATACCCCAGCGTGTAGGCCGCGAGATAGACGGCAACGATCACGCCGTAGACACGCGAGACCGTCCAGCCGTAGGCATGAATCCGTTCCCCAAGCCCGTAGGCCACCAGCCCCAGCACCGGCACCAGGGCGATGACGGCCGCGTAGCGAATCCAGAACGCGGTGCGGCTCCAGCCGCCGGACACGTCCGCGGACTGGCCGTCCTGAAACACGCCGTTGAACAGCACGATGACGATCGAGGCGATGCCCAGCATCCACCAGCTTGCCTCGTAGGCCTCGAACAGCTTTGCCGGGCCGGTAATGAACACGGTCAGGGTGAAGGCGACGACGATCACCGCGACCAGCGGCATCAGCAGATGCGCCATGCCCAGAATGATCTGCCGCACCGATTCCACCGCGCGGACCAGAGACAGCCAGACCGCGACACCGAGACCCAGCGCGAAGCCCGTGAACCCGGTCGCGAACAGGCCGTTTTCCAGCAGGTCCCGGACCGCGTCGATGCCCAGCAGGTGGAAAAGCTGGCCGCAGATGAACAGCAGAATCCAGGCCGCGCCGGTGACCACGCCGGCGTGGACCAGCGCGAGGCCGACTTGCCAGGCTTCGCGATAAAGCACGTGGTAGTCCGGCCAGCGACGCCAGCCGGTGTCGCAGATCAGCGCGCTGCGCACCATCACGCCAGCGACCAGCAGCGCCGGCGACAGCAGCAAGACGTAAGGCAGCAGGATCGGGCTGCATTCCACCTCAAGACCGGGGGCGCACTGGCCGGCGGTGGACCAACCCAGCGCGGCGAGCAAAGCGGCGACCAGCGCGGCCACAATCCACGCGGCGACACGGCGGCCATCCGAGATGGTGATGGCGAACCACACCGGCATCGCCGTGACCACGGTGTAGGCCACGACCAGCCAGCGGCTCAGCCCGTCCTCCGCCGCATCGGTCAGATGCTTGAGCAGCAGGAATTGCAGCGTGAAGGCGACGACGATGCCGACGCGCACCTGCGGCGAGGGCACGTAGCGGTTGGTGTCGGGCGTGGTGTCAGTCACGTGGGCCGACCCACATCATCGGGTTGTGGGCAATCTCCCACAGAAAGCCGTCCGGGTCCTTGAAGTAGCCGCAGTAGCCACCCCAGAACACCGGTTGTGGTGTCTTGGTCGGCGTGGCGCCGGCGGCGATGGCCTGCTCGAACACCGCATCCACGGCGGCCTCCGATTCCACATTGTGGGAGATCGAGAAGCCGGGAAAGCCGGTGCCGCCTGCGGGCACCTGCGCATCCTCGGCCAGGTCGTCACGGCCGAACAGGCCCAGCCAGGTCCCGTTGAGCGTGAAGAACGCCACCGACGGCGGCGACTCCATGCGCGGAAAGCCCAGCCCCTGTTCGTAGAACGCGATGGAGCGTGCGAGGTCGCGCACGCCCAGCGTCACCATGCTCATTCTCGGTTGCATGCTGCCTCCCGTTACGACGGCCCGAGCGCCGCGGTCAGTGCCAAGAGCTCACCGCGCTGCGCCGCATCCAGCGGTTGCAGTACCGCATCGGCACATTGCTCGACGCGGGACCGCGATTCGGCAAGCGTACGTGATCCGGCCTTGGTCAGCGCCACCAGGCTCACCCGGGCATCACGCGGACTGGCTTCCTTGCGGACCAGGCCGATCTTTTCCATCGGGTTGAGCAGCCGGGTGACACCGGATGCGCTGAGGTTCACCGCCTCAGCCAGATCGATCCTGCGCATCTGGTGATCCGGCGCGCTCGCGAGGGTTTGCAGCACCTGATACTCGGTGAGGCTGATGCCCTGCGCGGAGAGATACTGATCGAGCCGCTTGGTGATGCGGGCCTGGGTGCGAACGAGCTGCATCAGCAGATCGCTGGGAGTGGGCTTGGACATGACATTGCTTCACAACTGTTTGAGTCCGCAATTATATGGGCAATGTTTGAGTTCGCAAGTAGTTGACGCGGAGGCTCCGGCTTCAGCCGGTGGTCAGCGGCTTTTCCCAGAACAGGGCGTGACCGGCGGCGGGGTCCAGCGCATAGCCATGAAAGCCATGCTTTTCGTAGGCCGCCTTGGCGATGTGGTTGTTGCTCAGCACTTCCAGCGTGATCTTGCAGCAGCCCATGTCGGCGGCGATGGCCTCGATGGCGTCGAGCAACGCCTGGCTGACGCCGCGACCGCGAAACGCGGGCAGCACCGCCAGATCGTGAATGTTGACGATGGGGCGGCAGGCGAAGGTCGAGAACGATTCCAGGCAGTTCGCCAGCCCGGCGGGTTCGTCATCCACATAGGCGATTAGCGAAAAGGCATGCGGCCGCTCCGCCAGCGCCGGGCCCAGCCGTGCCTGTTCCTCCGCGCTGAGGGGGGCGCCGCGGCCCATCGGGTCGGCGGCATAGGCGGAGAGCAGCTTCCCGAGCGTGGCGGCCTGCTCGGCGTCGCGATAGTCCACGCGGCGGACGTCAATGTGCATGCGATGGAATCCCGGTCGAAGATGGCGAGCGGGGAGTGTAGACGCTACCGGCGATGACCTTGCGGCAAGGTTGCTTTATGCAGCGGAGCCCTGAAGCCGTGATTCCACCCGGCGCATGCACTGCGTCAGGCTCTGCCAATCGTTGTTCGCTGGCCTCACGCCAAAACCCAGGGTGCCAAGTCGGTCCAGGCCCCGGGCCGTGATCGAGACACTTTCGACGGCGGACGCCGAATCGAGGCGCAGCGCTTCGGAGGCGGTCAGTCGCCGGACGGCGGCCGTCAGATCATCGCGCCGGATTGGCAGTCGATTGGTCATGCGCTCGACCAGATCGGTGACCGGAATGGCTTGCTCACGGGAAAACAGGCGGTCGCGAAACGCCCTGAGAATGGCGGCCTCCGCAACCAGGACAAACTCCGCTGTTTCGTGACTGCGACGGTCTGAATCCCGCCCGGATGATTCCTTCACTTGGCCCCCGATGCATCCTTGCACCCGCCAAGTTATACCAGAAGAGGGAAACCAGACCCGCGAAAATGGGCAGTCGCGATGCGGTTCAGCCGGACGCGTTGCCCGGTGGGTCGGGGTAGAACGTCTCGGTCCCCTCGGTGGGTGATTCATCGCCCGGCATGCGTAGCCCGCGCGGCTTGTACATGTTGAACGTGCCCACGGCGAACGCCACCGGCGCGTCGCTGCCGTCCTCCACCGCCGAGCCGCTGATCACCAGTAGTGACTTGCCTTCGGACTGCACCTCGGTGCGCGTGACCAGGGTCTTCCCGAGCCGGGCGGGCCGCAGAAAGTTCACCTTCATCTCCACCGTGCTCACCGCGCAGCCGCGTGCCAGGGCGCGATGCTGCGCCTCCAGCCCCAGCGCGGTGTCCATCAGCGCCATCACCGATCCGCCATGCGCCACCCCGGGCGAGCCTTGCAACTGTGGCGAGATCGCCATGCGCGTCGAGAGGCCGTCGGCGTCCTGCGCGAAATCGATGCCCAGATGCTGGAACAGACCGCCGAGGCGCTTGAGCTGCTCGAAGATGTCGATGACGTTCATCGCTAGAGCACCCACGCAATCAACAGCCACAGAATCACGAAGAACGCGAAAAACCCCAGCAGCATGAACTGAAGCTCGCCGATCAGCCCGTCGCCGGCGGCGATGGCGAAGACCACGAAGGTCACGAACGTCACCACGAACGAGGCGATGGCCGCGCCTCTGAGGCCCAGGCCCGGTTCGAGATGCGTGGCGCTGAAATCCGCCAATGCGGGCAGGGCGAACACCGCGGCGATCAGACCGACCAGCACCAGCACACCCAGCGCGATAACGATCAGCCGCGCCTCGCGACGATCCCGGGTTTCCGTTTCACCAACCATGCTCAATCCGCCTGATGCTGCTTGATCAAATCCCGAAAATCGTGCGGACGCGGAATACCGGCCACCTCCACCTCCGGCACATCGCCCGCCGTGTAAATCGAAATGCGCCCGACACCGAACATCCGATCGAACAGGGATTGATACACATTCACCGTGCGCACCGACCCCGCATTCAACTCCGTGCGGTTCTTGCTCAGCAGCCCGCGCTCCAGCACCACATCATTCCCCACGAACTCCAACTTCGTGGATTTACATTTTAGATACCACCACAACAGGATGATGATCCCGATCGCCAGAGGAATGAGCAGCACCGCCAGGATGAAACCCAGCGGGTTGTTCTTGAACATCGCGGGGTGCTCGGAGTATTTCGGTTCCAAGGGAGACATCCTGGAGGTATGGGAACAGGGCTGATTCTGAACGCAGCGCCGTTCGGCTGCCAGGGTGTAAGGTGGACGAGTCGCAGTACGTCAGGGGGAGGGCGGTGTGATGAACCTAAACGCGCGCAGTGGATCGCCACCTAATTCGCATGCGACACAGGAATTTCGGTGGGTTAGGGATGGGCGTGTCGGATTAGGTCAACAACTTGCGCTGCGTGTTAGGTGAACATTTTGACGTCGAATATGCGTTAGGCCCTATGTGCAAATCTGAAAGGTAGCTAATGGACGACATCGCGAAATCGATTAAGGCCTTCCTCTACGACAGGGCTGCGAGTCCGCTGCTCGGCGCGTTTATTGTCGCGTGGTCGGTTTGGAACTATCGGTTTTTCGTTGTGCTCCTGAGCGGGATGAAGCCCACTGAGAAGTTTGCGGCCGTCGAAGAAATATTCAAATTTGAGGTTATTGAAGTTTTCGAGCTATCGGTGCCAGTCGGTGGCGCTGCCTTTGATGGCTTTCTTGTGCCGACTTTGGCTGCGTTGTTCTACCTCTATGGCTACCCTTACCTTGCGAAGCCGGTCTATAAACATAGTCTGGCTCGTGCTAAAGAACTCCGTGACATCAAGCAGGAGGAGGAAAAGCTCCAATTGTTAACGGTCGAACAGTCGCAAGAAATTCGCAGCAAGTTGGCTGCGCTTCAGGGCAAACACGCCAGAGAAGTTGGCGAATTTTCGGATCAGATTTCTTCGTTGAACAGCACCATTGATGAGCTGCATCAAAAGTTGGTTGACATTGATGCTGCGGAGCGAGGCACTCCGTTTGACGACATCAACGACGCCGACCCAGAGGAGTACGACGAGTTCTTGCGTAAACGGGTCGAAGCGCAAAGGCCCGGTGAATTTGAGGTCTCTAATCTATTTAATAAGGAGCAGTGGTCGAGCATGAATGGTTCGTCTCGCCAGGGAATCGGGAGACGCTTCAAGAAGCAAGTTGAACGGGGTGACTATGTCGGCGTTGAGCTAACCGGGAAAGGTTCCGGCAACCAGCTCATTTACAAAAAGAACTATGTGCCGAGTACAAACTTCAAATCCTAGGCGAGTCTCAAGATTGCGGGGCGGGCCTAACAAATCGTATATGGACTCCTCCCGCAACTGCGTGGATCAGACGGCCTAGATCGAGGCGATAGAGGTGCGGTGCGGTCGTATATTCGGCCTGTTGATGGGCTCTTTGGCCCTGGCCTTCATGGAAATCCGCGTCGGGTCGTGCCACACGCTGCAACTGAGCTGTTAGCTCGGATTTGTTATCGGCATCCAGACCCGACGGGGCCGACCCGTCTCGCCATGATCGCTGTCTTCTCCTGCACAACCGCTGGTGGGAAAACTCTATGTATGAGTGCTCAGGCAGCCACGGCCTGATACTCCGGATCAAAGCAGGTGCCATGGGCCCAGCTCGCCCAGGCGATCCGGGCGAGCTTGTTGGCCACCGCACAGGCCGCTTTGTTGTGATTTGACCTGGCCTGTACGCCCAAGGCCCAGCGCTGAAGCGAATTGAGCGGTCGGCCTGCGTTCTCATTCCGTCTGGCCCCGAGCAAGACCGTTCTTGCCCCGTGAATCAGCAGTGTTCGGACGTACTTGTCACCGCGCTTGCTGATCCCGCCCAGGTGCCGTCTTGAGCCACTGGAGTGCTCTTTGGGTGTCAGTCCCAGCCAGGAGGCCAAGTGTCGGCCTGAGCGAAAGTGCTTGGCATCACCGGCACTGGCGTACAACGCTGTCGAGGTCAGCAATCCAATGCCGGGAATCTCTTGCAGCAGTCGTACGGCGGGTGTTTGGCGAGCCACGGTCGCGAGCTGACGCTCGACGCGTGCGATCTTGTCGTCCAGATCGTGCACCTCGGCGAGCAATTCCAGCAACGTGATCTTTAACAGATCCGGCACGGCCGGCTCATCTATGGCCGAGGCCATTTGCTTCAGAGCGGTGTGGGCTCCCAGCGGGAGAATCACTCCAAACTCGCGCAACAAGCCTCGCAGCGTATTGATGCGAGCGGTGCGACAGCCCACCCAGGCCGACCGGGCGCGATGCAGACCCTGGATCGCCTGCGCATCCGCACCCTTGACCGGCACCGAGAGAATCTCGGGATTGCGATCAGCTTCCAGCATCGCCAGACAGTCGGCCCGATCGGTCTTGTTGCGACGACGATAGGCTCGCACGTAGGGCACGGGCAGCAGGCGCACGGTGTGTCCATGCGCCAACATCAGACGAGCCCAGTGGTGGGCGCCGCCACAGGCTTCCATGACAAACCGGGCAGGTGGGCGCTGAACGATCAAGGCCTGAAACTCGGCTCGATTCAGGCGGTGGTTTTCCACTACACGTCCGGATTTGGACACCACCACTTCAAAGACCAGTTTTGCCGTATCCACGGCAATCGTCGTAGATTGCATGTCGGACTCCTTCTGTCGGTGTAGCTCGTGACTCTGAAACACCAGCTTGGCACACAGATGCCGGTAAAACGGCGGGAGGAGTCCATTCCATCATTGCAGCTGACATTTGACCCGCCACCGATTTTTGCTGCCGCAAAAACCGGCGTCGCCTCAAATGCAGCTGAACTCAGGCGTTAGAATCACTATGAAATTGGGGGAGTGAGAGATGGCAAAGCCGCGCGTATTCGTAAGCTCGACTTATTACGATCTCAAGCATCTTAGGTCGTCGCTGGAAAACTTCATCGAAGCACTAGGTTACGAGCCGGTACTCTCGGAGAAGGATGACATTGCATACTTGCCCGATGCGCCACTAGATGAATCGTGTTACCGCGAAGCTCGAAATTCAGATATCTATGTACTGATTGTTGGTGGGCGATATGGCTCTAAAACCAGTGCAGGAGGCAAGAACAAGGGCTCAACTGAAGGCTTCTATGAGCGATATGAGAGCATTACGAAGCAAGAGTACGTGAGCGCCTGTGAAAGAAATATTCCTGTATATGTGTTAATCGAGTCCAGCGTGGATTCCGAGTATCAGACGTGGCTCCGAAACCGTGGAAAGAAGGATGTGAAGTACGCTCATGTGGATTCCGTAAACATATTTCACTTTATCGAGCACATTCGTGATCAGCAGAAGAACAACCCCGTCAAATCATTCTCTAGGTATGCGGAAATCGAAAGCTACCTTCGCGAGCAATGGGCGGGATTTTTTAGAGAGTTGATACATCGTATGTCTGCCCAACATCAAATTGAGGACCTAGATGCAAAGATCAACAGTCTTTCGGAAACTAGCGAAACACTGAAGCGATACATGGAAGAGGTCGTTTCTCAGGTGAGCCAGGAGAAGAGGGCCGCCTCAGAAATTATTCGCGAAGAAAATGAGCGACTTCGGCAAGCGAAATTGGATGCGGAATTTACGTCAATTGGCTATATAGGCCACCTAAAGCGCGCTCACGAGATGGGAGTAGACCACCTTCGCGAATCCCTGCGATCGGCGAAAGACTACGAAGCGTTCGTTCTTGGATTGTTCGTCGAGATTTCAGAAATCCCGATGTGTACTTTGAGCAGTAAAGCCTTTGCGGAGCTGAACGAAGCCAGAGAACAACTTGAAAAGGCCGCTTTCCCACGCGAACAACTCTATGCATACCGGGAGAAGTATGAAACAAGGCTTTCAGAGGAGAGTAAGCCCAAGAAGCGCTCCACTCGTAAGGTGACGCCGAAAAAGAGTCCGGCTAAAAAGACCCAAGCTAGAAAGCCGCCGCAGAAACGTGATTCTAACTAGGCGCTGCAGGTGACGTTTGACCCGCCGCCGATTTTTGCTGTCGCAAAAACCGTCGTCGCCTCAAACGCACCTGAGCTTAGGCGTTATGTTTGAAGAAGATCGGAAGTCGGCGATAAAGGAATATGGAGGCGTATTGCCGATGCATTACGCCTTCTATATCGAAGCCATACGGCCTCACTGCTTATCCGCAATGCGGTCGATTGAATATCTTGCCGACTATATTCAGATGACAAATCAAACTAAAGGAGACTTCGATCAGGCCGTAGAGTTAAGCCGTGCAGTGCTAGATAACCTGGAAAACCTAGTGATAAATGCCGCTGCAATTCGTCGTTATTTCTGGCCGGTACGTGAAGGAAAGCACAATCTGCACTCCGAAAGAGGAAAGGCTCTTAGAGAAAAGTTTAGAATCGGAGATGACAGTCCACTGAAAGACAAGAGGCTCAGAGATTTTTTAGAGCATTTTGACGAGAAACTGGATGCCTACTTGTGGAGCAAACCTATCACTGGTCACGTGATCCCATATTACGTGGGCGGTTTTCCAAAAAGTGGTGGTGTGCCGCTTCATGTGTTCCGTGCTTACTACATCGATGTTGGCGTCTTTGAGAGTCTTGGAACCAGATATGAGATTCAACCAATCGCAGACGAAGTTATGAATATCGCCCAAGTGCTAGAGGCGTCCTGAAGTGCACAATATAGCGCTCAAAATGGACGCCGGCTTCGTTGCGCTTCATTGGCGCTCGTTAGCTCGGCGTTAGGCATTTTTGATGTCGTGGCAGCGGCTTAGCACCAGCCAGTTGGCTGACTTGGAGTATCACGGTATGGCGGGTGTCACGCGCTCATGCGTGCGTGCGGTATCTCGCCTGCTTGCCTGCGGTGAAGTTGTCGAATCCGCAAAATTGCTCACGCATGATCGGCGGCACGGCTTTGTACTCATTACACGGCTGGCAGAGTGCATTGCCATCCTTCCGGGCTTTACTTCTGGTTATTCCGGAGAGGGGCCATCGGGGTTGGCTCGTGTCTTAGCGCTGCTGGAGTCGCACGGAACGGAAATTGACGAGTACTTCATTTCGTCAAAAATGTTTCACCGTCTTGAGAAATGTTGTCTTTTGGCATCAGATGTTGAGTGGCTTGAGAGCGAGCGAGCCTCACGGCCCATGCGGTGGTCGGACTATATATATGCCATCGATCCAAATCTGAGCTTCAATAACGAAAGTTTGGTTTCGTCATATCCTCGGTCCCTCCCCCTTGGTCTGATTGATGACCGAATACTCGATCTGGCCAGGGGCTTCGATGACAATCCCGGTCACGCAATCGATTCTGCATACAGAAGACTTGAAGATTTGGTTAGATCTCGTGCGGGCCTGAAAAGAGAATTCGGCGCAAAATTATTCTCGAAAGCATTCATTGGCGAGAACGCACCGTTGCGCTGGGAGGTTGAAGATAAAGGAGAGCAACAGGGCCGAGGTCAACTTTTTTCTGCAACTTTTATGGCATTCAGAAATGCGCGTGCTCATAGGGAAGCTCTTCCTTCTGACGCATCAGACGTTCACGAGTTCTTGCTCATAAATCATCTGTTCTATCTAGAGCGCAGTGCATCGAAATTTGAGGGTCGTGCGTTAAATGCTTAGCGAACGGTGTCAACCCGAAGCACCAACCGTCGCTTCGTGCCAGCCGGGCCGCGAGTGAACCAGGGCGTTGGCATCATGGCCAAGTTCATCCTGATTCTCTGCATGCTAGTTGCAATGTCCGAGGGGAGCTATGCGTCTGAGGTAGACAAATCTCGTGTTGTGAAGGTCAAGCAGGACTTTGCAGCACTTAATGCGGCACTTGGTCAGTACAAGCGGATTCATGGGAAGTATCCGGACCCTGAAGAGGGGCTGAATGCACTCACATATCCCCGGCCTCAAGCCAATCTGGATGAAGACGAACTTCGGGGAATAATCAGAAATGTTCCATTGGACCCATGGGGGAATCCATATCGGTATAGAAATCCGGGAGTTCACCAGGAGCAACCCGAAATATGGTCCCTTGGTGCCGATGGGGAGATTGGCGGAACAGGAGTAAACACTGACTTCGGGAGCTGGTCAGGGAGCTTCGACGCGTATGATGCCGCTGAGCGTTCCAGGGCCCGCATACAGATTGCGACACTGTTGGCCATAGCGCTGGTGGTATTTGCGTTCTGGTTCACATTGCCACTTGTTGTCATAGCAAAGCTGCGACGGTGGCATTCTTTGAATCTCGACAAGAAGGGCTTCGGAATTGTCGTTCTGTACGTTCTGATATGTACCCCGTTTGCCCTCGTGGCCACCGTGCTTGTGATGGCACCAATTTCACCAGGGGTCTATTGATGCCCAACAACACCGTCCAGGGCAGTTTTGGCCATAACGGTTGTCTGGACGCACAAAGCCGGAAGCGACGTTCAGCGGCCGCAGAACTCCTGCGTTAGATGCTCGTCCGCGCGCTATCTGATTTGGAAAGACCGCGGGGACCAGGGAAGACCCTCTGGGTGGAATTCGCCCGCTTCGATGCCCCTTACCGCAAGCATCAGGTAGTTGGAACTGCTGTGCGCAACCTCAAGGGATGAACACCATTGCGGGATCGCGGTTGGCGGCGTTCGCCGCTGACTTCGTGCTGATTGCACATCTACTGATTGCGCTGTTTGCTGTTTTTGGGGGGGGCGCCATTCTCGTGGAGCCAAGAGTGACGTTAGTCCACCTTCCGGTTGTGGCGTGGTCATCAATCGTCAATCTGGCGCACTGGACCTGCCCGCTGACTCCTCTGGAGCAATGGCTTCGTCGTCATGCCGGCCAATCTTCATTCGAAGGTGGCTGGATTCAGCATTATCTTGATCCCGTCGTCAGGCCGCTCGGCATGCCGAGACGGTTGGAGATGGTCGCGGGAATATCCATTGTGGTCTGGAACGTCGCCGTTTACGGAGTAATCATGGCGATGGGTGCCATTACCTGAAGCGTCGTAGTCACTCGGGAG
>CALBOV010000008.1 GCA_937896565.1 uncultured Salinisphaerales bacterium | reverse complement strand
GCTCGAAGTGCTGCGAGCGATGCGCAGTCCGGGGTCGGTCGAGGACCTGGCCGCGTCCATCGTCGGCACGTTGCTGCGGTATCTGGACGCCGACATCGGTGCGCTTTATCTCGTCGAGGACAGCGCGCTGGTCCTGAGCGCGCAAAGCGGTTTGCCGGAAGGGATCGATTGGGCGACACGCTTCGACACCCAACATGGACAGCTCGGCCGGGCGCTGACCGAACAGCGGACGCGGCTGCTCTCCGAACTGCCGGCTGATTATCTTCCGGTCGATTCCGGGCTGGGGCACACCGACAGCACCGCGGTGACGCTGTCGCCGCTGCGTGGTCAGGGGCGCGCGGTTGGCTTACTGGAACTGGCCTGGCGCCGGATACCGCCCGCCGAGGCGGCGGCGCTGCTGGACAGCGTGTCCGAATCCGTGGCGCTGGCGCTGGATGCCGTCCAGGCCAAGCTCAGGACCGAGCAACTGCTGGAAGAAACCCGCGCCATGGCCACCAAGCTGGAGGAGCAGCAGGAGGAACTGCGCGTCTCCAACGAGGAGCTGGAGGAACAGACCCAGGCGCTGCGGCAGTCCGAGGAGGAACTGAAGCAGCAGCGCGAGGAACTGAGCACGACCAACGAGGAACTGGAGGAGAAGAGCGAGGTGCTGTCCGAGGAACGCGCCAAGCTCGAGGAAACCGCCGAAAACCTGCAACGGGCGACGCAATACAAGTCCGAGTTCCTGGCCAACATGTCGCACGAATTGCGCACGCCACTGAACAGCATGCTGATCCTGTCCAAGCAGCTGGCCGATAACGAGGACGGCAATCTCAGCGAGGATCAGTCACGGTCCGCGCGAGTGGTCTACGAAAGCGGCCGCGATCTGCTGACACTGATCAACGAGATTCTGGACCTTTCCAAGGTGGAAGCCGGACAGCTTGCCGCGCATCCGGAGACCTTCGCATTGCCCCAGGTCCTGGACGCGTTGCAGCGCCAGTTCGAGCCCATGGCGCAAGCCAAGGGCATCGAGTTCCGTGTCGAGCGGGATGAGACGTTGCCGGCGCAGCTGCACACCGACGTGCAGCGGTTGCAGCAAATCGTCCGCAATCTGATCTCCAACGCCATCAAGTTCACCGACAAGGGCTCGGTTACGCTGAGGGTGGTGCGGCCCGATGCCTCCATGCCCCGACCGGCCGGACCGGACGGCCCGGTGCCCGACGATGAGCTGATCGCCTTTTCCGTGACGGACTCGGGGATCGGGATCGATCCCGCCAAGCTGGATGAGATCTTCAAGCCCTTTGTTCAGGCTGACGGGTCCACCAGCCGGCAGTACGGCGGTACCGGTCTGGGCCTGAGTATCAGCCGGGAAATGTCGGTGCTGCTGGGCGGACGCATGCATGCCACCAGCAAACCGGGACAGGGCAGCACCTTCACGACCGTGATTCCCAGACACATCACGGGTCAGTCATCACCGGAACCCGCGGCCGGCCCGTCCGCGCGGGACGCCGTGGTGACACCGCCTCCGCCGCCGCCCGTGCCCGAGACGACACCGCCGGAGGCCACGCGCGTGCCGGACGACCGTGCCGATGTGGCATCGCCCGGCGAGTGCGTGCTGGTCATCGAGGATGACGAAACCTTCGCGGCGATCGTCCGCGATCAGATTCGGGGCCGGGGTCGCAAGGCACTGGTGGCGCTGGAAGGCCGCGCCGGTCTGGCGCTGGCATCACAGTACCGGCCGCAGGGCATCGTGCTGGATCTCAACCTGCCGGACATGACCGGGCAGGAGGTGCTGGCCTCGCTCAAGCAGAATCTGGAGACACGGCATATTCCGGTGCACATCGTCTCCTCCGCCGACAAGTCGGTGGAGTCGCTGCGCATGGGCGCGGTGGGCTTTCTCGGCAAGCCGGTGTCGCTGGAGGAACTCGGGCAGGCGTTGGGCCGAGTCGAGTCGTTGCAGGAGGATCGTCGCCGCGTGCTGGTGATGGAGGATGATCCCAAGGCGCAGATCGCGCTACGCAGCCTGCTGGAGAACGACCAGACCCGGATTGAGGTGGAGGCCAGTGGCGAGCGGGCGCTGGCACGTCTGGCCGACGAACGTTTCGACTGCATCGTGCTGGATCTGAAGCTGGAAGATATCGACGGCCTGGAGTTCCTCCGCCGGTTGCGCGCGCATGAGCAGGAAGAGCATCCCCCCGTGGTCATCTACACCGGACGCGACCTGACGCGCGAGGAACACCGGGAGCTGTCGACGCTGGCGGAGAGTGTCGTGGTCAAGGGCGCCGAATCGCCGGAACGGTTGCTCGACGAGGTGACCCTGTTCGTTCACGCGCTCAACGAGAAGCTGCCGGCGCAGCAGCGGCAGATGCTGCAGCGGCTGCACGACGGGCCCGGCGTGTTCCAGGGCAAGCGGGTGCTGATCGTCGACGATGACCTGCGCAACACCTTCGCGTTGTCCGGGGCCCTCAAGAAAAAGGGTTTCGAGGTCCATATCGCCGACAACGGCCAGATGGCACTGGACAAGCTGGAGGAACTCGGCGAGCTTGATCTGGTGCTGATGGATATCATGATGCCGGTCATGGATGGCTACGAGGCAATGGGCAGAATCCGGGCGGACGAACGCTTCGCGCAGATGCCGATCATCGCCCTCACGGCCAAGGCCATGGCTGAAGACCGACGCAAGTGCATCGAGGCCGGTGCCAGCGACTACATGACCAAGCCGATCGACATTGACCGGCTGCTGGCGATGATCCGCGTGTGGCTGGGCAGGGCAGCGTGATCGATCCCGACGTTCTTCGCATCGAGACGGATCTGGTCGTCGCGGCGTTGTACCAGCGCTACGGGCTGGATTTTCGACAGTACTCGCGCGCGTCGCTGGAGCGCCGTTTGCTGGGGCTGGTGGAGAAGCTGCATCTGCAGCATGTCACTGACCTGATACCGCGCCTGCTCCACGAACCGGGTTTCGTTGATCGCATGGTCAACGGCATCGCCGTCAACGTGACCGAGCCGTTTCGTGATCCCGAGTGCTTCAGCGCCATCCGTCAGCATGTCTTCCCGGTGTTGCGGACCTATCCCTATTTCAAGATCTGGCATGCGGGCTGCGCTTCCGGCGAGGAGGTCTACTCGATGGCGATCCTGCTCAAGGAAGCCGGTCTGCTGGATCGCGCGCAGATCTACGCCACCGACATCAACACCGATGCGCTGGCCCGGGCGCGTGACGGCATCTACCCGGTCGAATCGATCGCGCGCGGTGAGAAGAACTACCTGGCAGCGGGCGGCACGGGGCGGCTGGCCGACTACACCCTGCAGCAATACGGCTCCGCCCGTTTCGACAGCTCGCTGCGCGAGAACATGGTGTTCTCGCAGCACAATGTCGTTTCCGACGAGGTGTTCGGGGAGATGGTGCTGGTGATGTGCCGCAACGTGTTGATCTACTTCGAACGCGAGTTGCAGAACCGGGTCATCGATCTGTTTCAGCGCAGCCTGGTGCACCGCGGGTTCATTGCGCTGGGAGCCAAGGAAAGCCTGCAGCACATCACCGGCGGCGCGGCGTTCGAGTGTCTGGACCGGCCCGCGCGGCTTTACCGTGCGATATGACGCGATTGCCATCGGAGGATCGCATGGCAGCTTCGATGTGCTGCTGCGGACATTTGGCGAGTTCTCGGGCATCGAGCTGCCTCCGATTTTCGTCGCGATCCACATTCCGAGAGGCAGTGCCCCGGACTTCGTGACGCATTTCAATACGCGCTGTGGCTGCCGGATGCTGGAAGTCGAGGACAAGCAGGTTCCGATGAACAACAGTATTTACCTCGCACCCGGTGGCTATCATGCCCTCATCGAGCGTGACCGCAGCCTGAGCCTGTCCTCCGACGGGCCGGTGAATCATGCGCAACCGTCCATCGATGTGCTGCTGGAATCAGCGGCGCTGGCGTATGGCAATCGGCTGCTCGCCGTGCTGCTGACAGGCGCGAGCAGCGACGGGGCCGCGGGCATGGAGCGTGTGCACGCTCTGGGTGGAACAACCATTGTGCAGGATCCGAAAACGGCCAAGGCACCGGTGATGCCGCAGGCCGCGATCGACCGTTTTCAGCCGGACTACCTCGTGGTGCCCGAGATGCTCGCGGGGACCATCATCAGCCTGGCCGGCGAAACGCAGGAGTAGGGAGACGCGTATGGGCATGGACAGCCAGACGGTCGAAGCCAACCGTCCGAAAGTGCTGCTGGTCGATGATGTGCCGGCGAATCTGCTGGCCTACAGGGCCATTCTGGGACGGATGGGCCTGGAGTTGCACGAGGCGGCGTCGGGGCACGAGGCACTGGCGCTCGTGCTGCGTCACGAGTTCGCGGCGATCCTGATGGATGTGCAGATGCCGGAGCTCGACGGTTACGAGACCGCCGAATTGATTCGCGAACATGCCGGTGACACGCCGATTCCGGTGATCTTCATCACCGCGGGTGATCGCAGCGAAGCCAGAGAATTTCGCGGCTACGACAGCGGCGCGATCGATTACCTGTTCAAGCCGGTCAACGACAAGCTGCTGATCTCCAAGGTCCGGGTGCTGACCGAGCTGTGGACGCACCGCTGCAGGCTGGCGGAAGCCCGTGACGAGCTTCGTCTCGTCAACGCGCAGCTTGGCGGTCTGCTGCGCGGTGCCGCGGAGGGCATCATCGGGCTGGATGTCAGGGGGCTGATCGAGTTCGTCAATCCGGCCGCCTGCCGCCTGCTCGGCGTTGACGCCGAGGTCCTGATGGGCATGCCGGTGCTGGATTTGCTGAACAGCAATCTGCGCGAGCGCGTGGGCACGGATTTCGAGCTTTGTGAAATGCGACGCGTGGCGCGGGAGCAGGGCATCTATCGGAATACGCACACCGAGTTCGCGCCCCCGGGTGAACCGCCGTTGCCGGTCGCGTTCAGCCTGTCGGCGATCGAGACCAGTCACCACAAGGACGTCGGCTACGTGCTGGTGTTCAACGACATCAGCGATCAGCTCAGCGCGCAGGAGGCATTGCGCCGTAGCGCCGAGCATGACGAACTCACCGGTCTGCCCAATCGCCGACTGTTCCTGCGCCACCTGCAGCAATGTGCCGAAGTCGGAATCCAACAGCCGTTCGGGCTGCTTTATATCGATCTCGACGGCTTCAAGCCGGTGAACGACCAGTACGGCCACAATGCCGGTGACGCCCTGCTCAAGGCGTTGAGCTGGCGCCTGGCGCGGATGCTCCGGGGTGGGGATTCGGTGGCCCGGCTCGGAGGGGACGAGTTCGGCGTCGTGCTCGCGAGCTGCCGCACGTCCGAGCAGGCCGAGCAGATCGCCACGCGGCTGCTCGAGACCATTCGCACGCCGGTGGTGATCGACGGGCTGGAACTGCGTTGCGGCGCGAGCATCGGTCTGGCGATGTTCCCGGCCGATGCCGTTGATGTCGACGGGCTGGTCAAGGCCGCCGATGCCGCGATGTACCGCGCCAAGCGCGGCGATGGAGACTCGATCCAGGCGGCCTGACGACAATCACGCCCCGCCGGGCTTGCCGATCAGCGCGATACTGTATATAAATACAGTTATCGATGGTCAGCGAGTATCGGGAGGGATGTGATGCGTGCAATTTGGCGAAACGGTTTGGTTGTGGGGGCCACGGCGGCATTGCTGATGACGGCCACGAGCCTCGCGGCGAACTGGGGCGCCGCGCCGGAAGACGCGGCGCAGAAGGCGTACCGGGCGGCTGTCCATGCTGCCGAGTCCTACGTGCAGGGTGCGCTGGATCGTCCGGCGCTCGCACGAACCCATGTGGCGCCGCATTTTGACGGTCAGATCCCCTCGCGGCTGACGGATGGTGACAAGCTGCGTGTCGCCTGCCATCTGGTGGAGGAAGGCGATCGCCGTTATCACCGCTACCTGGAACTGGTGCAGCTCCGCGTGCGGATGCAGGCGCAGTCCAGGCCGCTGCCCGAGCGCATGTCCGAAGAACTGGAAGCACTGCGCCATCCGCCGATGCAGCCCCGTCATCTGGTTCGCAGCCAGGCGCTGCTCGACGCCTGCGAGCGTCGGGAGCAGGCACCGCTGCTGGCCACGCGCGCCGACCGGGTGTCCGCTGGCTCCGCGTCCTGAGCGAGTGTGACGACTGCGCGGGTAGGTGTTTTCGATCAGTCGGGCGGGTAACCTCCACGCCGAGTCGGAGTGCACCTCGCGGTGAGGTGTCACGCTCAGGGAGGAGATCACAATGTCTGCATTGACCGCACTGGCTTATTTCGCCGTCATCACTCTGGTGCTGCCGCTGATCTACGCGGGTTATCGAATTCCGCTGGTACTCACCGGCAAGAAACCGGCGGATCACTGGACGCGCGGGCGACCCGAGGACGATCCGGGGGTCATCACCCGCCTGAAGCACGCCCACATGAACTGTGTCGAGAACATCGGCCCGTTCGCGGTGGTGGTGCTGCTGGCCGCGGTGCTGGAGAAGACCGCCGTGACCAACGCGGTAGCCCAGTTCGTGGTGTACGCCCGGCTGCTGCAAATCTTCGTGCACAGCCTCGGTACGTCGTTTCCGCTGGTGCTGGCCCGCGCCACGATGTTCATCGCCCAGGTGCTGCTGATGCTCTACATGCTCTGGAGTCTGTTCTAGCCCGTTTCGGAGCGGTCACGGGCTGGTGCCGGATGGCCCGGCCCGTGGTGCGGGTATTGGTTCAGGTCATCGCTTCCGCGCGGATGGCGGCGGCGCGCTGGTATACGGCGTGCTCGGCCCCGAACTGACGTTCGAGTTCGCCCATGGATGTGTCGATCAGGTCGGTACCTTGCTCAAGTTCGCCATCCGCGATCAGCGCTCTGCCCAGTTCGCAGCGCAGCAGCAGCACGAGGTAGTGATCCGGACCGTGCAGATTTTCGCGGATGGAGATCGCGTCACGGAACCGCTGCACGGCATCCTCGTCGCCACGATAGAGCGCAAGACGGGCGCGATAGGCGAGTGCCAGCGCCAGGTGGGGACGACCGGGCTCACCAGTCTGCTTCAGGGTTTCGATGCTGCCATCCAGGACTTTTTCGGCATCGTCGAAATCCCCGTTCACCGCCATGGCGTGGCCGCGCAGTACGCGGCAGTCACTGGCGTAGACGTCGTTGTGGGCGCTTGGAATGACCTCCAGAAGGGTGCTTTCCAGCTGTTCCATTGCTTCGGCGTGCTTTCCTGAACGCAGCAGCAACTGGCCGCGTTGGCAGCCCAGCCCGGTGGTGAGCCGATCACCGACCTCGCCGTAGGTTCGTGCCATCGGAATGGCTTTGTCGACCGTTGCCAGCGCTTCTTCGAGTTCACCGTTGTCCATTTGCACGGCGGACAGACTGAGCATCTGACGGGCGAGGGCGGCGGACGGGCCATACAGTGTCTGACGCAACGCCGTCGCGCGCTCTATCCGGGAGGCGGCCATGACCAGGTCGCCGCGTTTGCGCGCGATGGAGCCCCAGTTGCTGATCGTGGCCAGCGCGTCAACGGAATCCGTCGTGCCCACCGCTTCCCAGACATCCCAGGCTTCCTTGCTGATGGCCTGAGCGGCGTCCATGTCGTTGTTGTAGAAGTGCGCGGCGACGAGATTGTTCAGCACAATGGCGGTTTCCTCGTGGTTGCGGCCCCAGTGACGGTCCGCGCGCCTGACTGCGTCCTCCAGCACCGATACAGCCTCCTCGGACTCACCGTTGAGACGGTGCAGGCGCGAATGCATCGAAGCTGAGTGGATCAGTTCGACCTCGTACTGATCCGCATGCGCCAGCCAGTAGTCGTGGGCGGCATTGAACAACGCGGTCGTCGATTCGAGATCGCCGGTTTCGAAGCGGATCTGGGCGAGATCGAAGCGGCTGAGCGCGCGCACGGCTTCGGGGACATCTGGAGACGGGTGCTCGGCAACGCGTGCCAGGATGGGCTCGGCGCGTTTCCAGTCGTCCATGGCGTAGAAGATCGCGCCGATCATCCGCAGCGCCTCGGCCTGGCTGCCCGGGTCGTCGGCGAATTCGTCCTCGAGCTCCGCCAGCGCGTTCTCCAGCAGCCCGATCGCAGTCATCGGTTCTCCGGACTCCTGTCTGGCGCCAACGACACCCAGTACCCGGGCCATGGTGTCCCGCATGGCGGAGACACGGGCGGAATCCCGTAGCGCGATATCACGCTGGACGGCCGCGCGTTGCGCGTAGATCGTCGTTGCGGTCAGCGCGCCGATCAACAGCGCCACGAATGCGGTGGATGCGGCGACCGCAATCCAGTTGCGTCTCACGAAGCGGCCCAGGACATAGCGCTTCGCGCCACGCCGCGCCGCGACGGGGCGCATGGCGAGCATGGCTTCAATGTCTTCGCGCAGGGCCAGCGCGCTGGGGTAGCGGGCGTTGGGTTCCTTGCGCAGTGCCATGCTGCAGATGGCATCGAGATCGGCTGCCATGCTGCTGCCGCGCAACAGACTGCCCTCGACGCGACTCGGCGCAGCGGGGACCGCGGTAAGCACGCGGTTGATCGCGGTGGGCAGTGCCAGACCATCGAGTTCCTGGGGAGGACGCCCGCTGATCAGTGGGTAGAGCACGGCGCCCAGCCCATGCACATCGGTCGTCGTCGTGATCTGACCGCCCGCGAGCTGCTCCGGCGCTGCGTAGTTGGGGGTGTACAGCGCCTGTGTCAGCTGCCCGTTCATGCCGCCGGATTCGTCGATCAGCGAGGCGATGCCGAAATCCAGCAGCTTGGGCGTGCCGTCATCGCGGACGAGGATGTTCGCGGGCTTGATGTCGCGATGGATGACTAGATGCTGGTGGGCATAGACCACCGCGTTGCAGATCGCCATGAACAGCCGCAATCGCTGCTCCAGCGTCAGCCGGTTCTGCGTGCAGTAGTCCAGCAGTGGCAACCCGTCCACGTACTCCATCGCCATGAACGGGTGGTCCAGCTCATCGACGCCGCCATCGAGCAGGCGTGCGATGTTCGGATGGTCCAGGTCGGCGAGAATCTGACGCTCGCGCTGGAACCGCGACATCCGGTCGGGGTCGCGTGTCGGCAGTCGCTTGATGGCGGCCTGCTGCGTGAATTGCTGGTCCGAGCGGTTCGCCAGGTACACCTCGCCCATGCCGCCGCGGCCCAGCGGACACTCGATCGTCCAGATGCCGATGGAATCGCCCCGGCCGAGCGAGTAGTCGGTCGCTGGCGGCGTCTCCTCGTCGACCGGGCCGGAAGCGGGGGAGGCCAGGAAGTCACCGGCATTGCGGTCGGCGTCGATCAGTCGCGCGACAGCGTCACGGAGCGCTGGCTGGCCTGCGCAGAGGCTGTCCAGCAGCGCTGCCCTGCGGGCCGGCGGCGCGTCCATGACGCGGTCGAAAACCCGTTCGATGTCTCCCCAAGTTGCGTTTTTCATCCCCGTTTGCTCTCGGTTGAGCGAATCCCCCCAGCATGATCCACTGTCGTCCGGTCTTGCTCAAGAAACACACCATGCGAAACGCTCAGGATCTCACCCACGCGGTGACCAATCAGCCGCCGGAATTCATCGACATCAATTTGTTCGATGGTGACAGCGTGCTGCGTCATTGGGTGGACAGTTTTGGTGGCGACTGGGGCGCCGAGCGGCTCGGTACCTATGGTGAGCTGGCGGGCGGGCGACTGATGGAGCTGGGGTTCCAGGCGAATGCCCAGCGTCCCGTGCTGCGGTCGCATGACCGGTTCGGGCATCGCATGGATCAGGTGGAGTTTCATCCGGCCTATCACGAGATCATGGCGACCGCGATCGCCCATGGCGTGCCGTCACTGCCCTGGAACGAGCCCGGCGAGGGCGCGCAGGTGGTGCGAGCGGCATTGATGTATCTGCATGGTCAGGCGGAGGCGGCAACCTGCTGCCCGCTGACCATGACGTACGCGTCGGTGCCGGCCTTGCGAAATCAACCGGAGGTCGCCGAGCAATGGCTGCCGAAAATACTGTCCGGCGAATACGATTCACGGTTTCTGCCGATCGCCGAAAAGTCCGGCGCGACCATCGGCATGGGCATGACCGAGAAGCAGGGTGGTTCGGATGTGCGCTCCAACGCGACGGCCGCGACGGCGATTGGCGGTGAGGGTGCCGGCGAGGCCTATACGCTCGTTGGACACAAGTGGTTCTTCTCCGCGCCAATGTGCGACGCATTCCTCGTGCTCGCCCAGGCCGAACGCGGTTTGTCCTGTTTCCTGGTGCCGCGGTTCCGGCCGGATGGCAGTCAGAACGCGATCCGCATCCAGCGGTTGAAGGACAAGCTGGGCGATCACGCCAATGCCTCCAGCGAGGTCGAGTTCTACGATGCCTGGGGCGTGATGGTCGGCCCCGAAGGTCGCGGCGTGCCGACGATCATCGAGATGGTCATGCACACCCGGCTGGACTGCATGATCGGTTCGTCGGCGCTGATGCGGCAGGCGTTGTCCCAGGCGATTCACCACGCGAGCCATCGCGAGGCCTTCGGGCGGACCATCGTCGATCAGCCGCTGATGCAGAACGTGTTGGCGGACCTCGCGCTGGAATCCGAGGCTGCCATCGCGATGACGCTGCGTCTGGCCTCCGCGCTGGATGCGGCCGGGCAGGGGGATGAGGAAGAGGCCGCACTGGCCCGGATCATGACGGCCATTGGCAAGTACTGGATCTGCAAGCGCACGCCGATGATGGTGAACGAGGCGCAGGAGTGTCTGGGCGGTGCCGGGTATGTCGAGGAATCGATCCTGCCCCGGCTTTATCGTCAGGCGCCGCTGAACTCGATCTGGGAGGGCTCCGGCAATATCCAGTGCCTGGACGTGCTGCGGGCGCTGGCACGGGAAGCCGGCGCTTTGCCGGCAATCACGCGGGAGCTGGGGATTGGCGCGGCGGAAAGCCCGGCCCTGGCCGAGCGTGTCGAAGCCCTCGGCGAGGCACTGAAGGACACGCAGGGCGCGGAGTTGCGAGCGCGTTCGCTGGTGGAGGAACTTGCTGTCTGCCTGCAGGCCAGCCTGCTGGTGCGTTCGGCGCCGCAATTCGTTGCCGATGCGTTCCTGGCCGGCCGTTTCGAGTCCGGACGCGTGTTCGGCACCCTGCCGACCGGTCTGAACTTCGAAGCAATCATCGACCGGGCGCGCGTGCCGCTTTAGTTCAGTTGCCTGAGAGCGTCTGTTCGCCGCGACGCAGTTGCTGGATCAGTAACCGGCCCGGATGAATTCCGGCCCAGGTGTCGCGATCGACCGGTAGCGGCGCGCCGGTGATCGCGGCCGCGATCACCTCTCCACACAGCAGGGCGGCGGTGGCGCCGCGGCTACCGTGCCCCCGGTGCAGCCACTGGTTGGGCTCATGGCGCGGAGCCGGGAAGACCTGCTGGGGGCGGCCGTGGCGCACATCGGCATAGTGTTCCTCCCACCAACCGGCATCCGGCACCGGGCCGACCTGGGGCATCCGGTCCGCCGTGCCGGCACGGACGGCGGCCATGTGAACCGCCGAACCGGTATCAAACTCGGTCATCAGCCGTTCGGCCCATTCGGCCAGATACTTTTCCGCCTCTTCGGCATCCGGCGCTGTGTCGTCGCAGCCGCGGACATGGCTGGCGCCCAGCCAGAACCCGTGTTCCTGCGGAATGCACAGTCCCCCACCGGCCAGGGCGGGGCGGTCGGCGCCGACATCCGCCACGGCGATCGCGGACAGCTGCCCGCGTGAAACCGAGACCGGATGCTGCGCGTCCCACGGCGTCGGCGATGCGCCGGTTGCATAAATCGTGGGGCGATCGGGGTTCGCCGACTTCGGGCGACCGGGCACAGATTCGATCGCCGGATGATCCAGCCAGGCTTTCGCCCATGCCGACGGGTCCAGCCAGCCGGCCTCGGGTAGCCAGCGGCCGCCAGTCGCCAGCGGACGACTCGCCAGCGCCGACAGCGCTTCGGCGTCCAGCATCGCGTCATCCGGTCCACCACGGTGATTCAGCACGGCCACGCCGCCCGGATGCCAACCGGCTGCGCCGCGCAGCCGATGTGCCGCATGCGCGAAGGCGCCGTCATAGAAGCGCCCCCGCAGGTTGGCGGCCCGCTCCGGGTATGGGCGAACGATCAGTCCGGGCAGGCGCGATGGCGCCGCGCGTGCTGGTGCCGGGTCATCGTGCACGGTGACGTGCAGCCCACGTTCGGCCAGCGCGCGTGCGGTGGCCGCGCCGGCCAGACCGGCACCGATCACGTCGACATGGGTTGATTGGGTTGCCGGCGGGCGGTGAAACCAGGCCGGATGCGGCCCATGCGCGGGTCGTGAGTCGCTGGCCAGCCGCCCGCGAAGCATTTCGCGCTTGCGGCCGAAACCCGGTGCCTTGTCGACCACGAAGCCCGCGGCCTGCAGGTTGCGCCGCACCCAGCCGGCCGCGGTGTATGTCGCGAAGCTGCCGTCAGAGCCGGTGTGGTCGACGAGCAGGCGACACACGGGCTCCGACCACATTCCGGGGTTGCGGGCGGGCGCGAACCCGTCAAGAAACCACGCATCGACCCGGGCATCCAGCGATTGCAGCATCGCCTCCACATCGCCGACCAGCAACAGCAATCGGATCCGCCCGCCCGCGAGCACACGGAGGTTGAAGCCGGGCGTCAACTGCTCGCAAGCATCGGCGAGCGGCTCCATCCATGGCGCGAGCGCCGGCCAGGCCGTCACGGTCTGGCGCATGTCCGACGGGGGCAGCGGAAACGCCTCGATACTAATGTAGTCCAGCGTGGCATCCGGTGGCGCGTGACGCATCCAGGTGTCGAAGGTCAGACAGGCGTTGAGCCCCGTTCCGAAACCGAGCTCACCGACCGTGAAATGCGCGGCGGATCGCCAACGCGCTGGCAGCCCGTTATGGGTGAGGAACACATGGGAGGACTCGTCCGGACCCGCCGAATCGAAGTAGCGATCCCGGAACCGGTCGCTGAACGGCGTTCCGTCGGTCCACGTCGCCGATTCGCGAGTCGGTGGGAGGTCGGTCATGCGCGTATTGTCGCGCAGCTGTGTCGACCCAATTAATTAGGTAGACTTATAAAATAGAAGGTCGCTCATGGCAGTGCGGCCTCCACGCATGTCCGCCTCGCCACGCGGGCGCCACCCGCGGAACCCGGTGCCGTCATCCAGGGTCTCAGCCGGCTGTTTCGACCGAGCGGCCGTGAGCACGGCCAGCGGGCAACACGCCGCCATTTCAGGAACGTATCGTGACATTGAATCAACCCGGTCTTGCCAGATCGCCGATGGGCCTGAGCGAGTTCGTC
>CALBOV010000007.1 GCA_937896565.1 uncultured Salinisphaerales bacterium | reverse complement strand
CTCGTCCACGGAGACCCCTTCCGGCGTGTTCGGACAGGCGTCAATCGCGTTGGCGACACCGTCGCGATCTTCGTCGGCCGCGCAACCATAGACGTCCACCACGGCGCCCGGCGCCGTATCCGGACACCGGTCCTTGTGATCGACGACACCGTCCTGGTCCTGATCCGCCTTGGACGGCCAGGCGACACCCCCAAGGTCATAGACAAACGACAATGTGAAGCCAGCCGCCTCCGTGTTGTAAGCGACGTTGTCCTCGTTATCGTATTGGTAGGCCAAATATCTGACACCGGCTCGGACCTTCAGCGCTGTTCCCGGGTCATCTACCTCTACCCAAAGCGACGAATCCAGGTTCACGGAATCACCAAACGGATAGGAACCTGCTTTGAAGCCAATTCGCGCTGAATCTATGATCGGGAAGATCGCCCCCAAGTGAAGTAGAGGACGGTAGTCGAGCAATCGTGCGTTACCCAGTTGGGGAGACGCCTGCGACCCAACTTCCTGAATATGGAACTCGGAATCGATCATTCTTGCCCCAATGCCGAGCTCCCACGTCTCACCGAAATTCAGCCCCTTGTAGGACTTGACCGCCAAGAGATCCAGCTGCCGAATCTGCCAGGACGAATTCACACGAGAGTCCGATGAGTCGACGTCAACTCCCAGGAGCGAATAGTCATTGAATGACTTGATGCTGCGCTGGAAGCTCGCGGTCGTGAATGCAGCGCGAATATCGAACCCATAGGACCACGAAGGGGAAAGACTTAGCCCCAGGCCAATCCCTGCGTCCGAGTTCATGCCCAAAGCGCGATCCAAGCCCACGAGATCCTCCGACGTGCTGATGGTGCCCGCCGGCTTCAACCACAGAAAATCGACATTTGCGGATTCGTCAGCCAACGATTCCGCACCAATAGCCATCCCCGACCACGCTGCTGTCGCTGCCAGCAACGGTGCCAATATCCTTTTCATGCTCGGTATTTCCCCTAAAGTCGAGCGACCTGCCAAGCGCGGTTGGAAACCACGGCCAAGGTGGTGCCCTGCTGTTTCGTCTTGCTGCGCCGCATCAAACGACGCCAGTGATTGTCTTCGAAGCAGGTGTGGTCCATGCTTCGCCGCCGATCATGGTACCTAACGCCACCCTCAATCAGCCACTCGAACCGACGCGTGGTCATTCCATCCCATGGAATCCACTCCCCGACGCGGGCCTCGCGCTGGCATCGGTACAACTCTCGCGACGGACGCATGCACTCGTTCTGCTTTGCGCTCGTGATGAGCAACATGCGTACCAACTGGAGGCCAGCTGTCGGTTCTTCGCCGATGACGACTGTCCGGTCCTGCATTTTCCGGACATGGAAATCCTTCCCTACGACGCGCTATCGCCGCTGCCGGAGGTCGTTTCCGAGCGTCTGACCGCGCTGGCTCGGATACCGGCCCTGTCGACCGGCGTGGTGATCGTTGGCGCGGATAACCTCTTGCAGCGCCTGCCGCCGGCCGCCTACGTGCAGGCAAGAACGCTGTCGGTCGCGCAGGGGCAGACCCTGCCGCCCCTGACGTTGCGGGAAACGCTGGATCACGCCGGCTACCAGGCGGTCGCGGAAGTTCAATCCCACGGGGAATACGCGTTGCGCGGCGCGCTGATGGACCTGTTTCCGATGGGCAGCCCGTCGCCGTACCGCATCGACTGGCTTGATGACGAGGTGGACTCCATCCGCCTGTTCGACCCGGAAACCCAGCGCTCACAGGACGTCGTCGAACGCATTGAACCCCTGCCCGCCAAGGCGTTTCCGACCGACAACGCCGGCATCGAGCGCTTTCGCCGTCAGTATCGCAACGCGTTCACCGGTGATCTGACCTCGCACCGGGTCTACCAGAGCGTCTCCAAGGGTCAGATGCCCGCCGGCATCGAAGCCTATGCGCCGCTGTTCTTCGATGAGACCGCGCATCTGTCGGACTACCTGCCCGACAACGCCAATGTGATCTTCGCGTCCGGACTGAACGGGGCGATGACCAAGACCTGGGACTCCATCAATGCCCGGCACACGAACCTGGGCGTGGACCCGGAGCGCCCGCTTCTGCCTCCGGCCGAGGCCTTCGTGGAACCCGACACGGCCATGTCCGGCTTCGACCGGTATGCGCGCATCGCTTTGCTCGACTCGCCGGCTGACGATGCGGTCAGCTTCGACATCGAAGCAAGTCCGATCCGGCAGCCGGAAACGGACCGGCAGCACGCCCGCGGCCGCATCGCCGAGCTGCTGGCCGACGAGGACCCACGCCGCCTGCTGCTGCTCACCGAATCGCAGGGCCGGCGCGAAGAACTACTGGAGTTGCTGCGGCCGTTGGGCCAGGCGCCCCGCGCCTATCCCAGCTGGTCCCGGTTCATCGGAGATTCAAAACCATTCGGACTCTGCATCGCGCCGTTGGCCCGCGGATTCGCCCTTCGGGATCCCGCGGTCCGCGTCATCACCGAAGCCGAACTGGTCGGGTCCAAGCCACCCGCCACCCGTCGCCGCCGCGCGGTTCGCGACCCCGAAACCGTTCTGCGCAATCTGTCGGACCTGAAGGTCGGCGCCCCCGTGGTCCATCAGGAGCACGGAGTCGGGCGCTACATGGGGCTGGAGCGGTTGACGGTCGGCAACCAGGAGATGGAATTCCTGCGCCTGGAGTACGCGCGCGGCGACAAGCTTTACGTACCGGTCGGCTCGCTGCACCTGATCCATCGCTACACCGGCGCCGAGCCCGACACCGCGCCGCTGCATGCGCTGGGCAACGACCGCTGGAGCAAGGTGCGCAAAAAGGCGGCGGAAAAGGCGCGCGATTCAGCGGCCGAGCTGCTGAGCATCCAGGCTCGTCGGGCTGCCCGCCCCGGCTACAGCTTCTCGCTCGACGCCGCCGAGTACGCGCGCTTCGCTGAGGGGTTTCCGTTCACCGAAACGCCCGATCAGCTCAGCGCCATCCAGGCCGTGATCGATGACATGGCGGCTCCACATCCGATGGACCGCGTGGTCTGCGGCGATGTCGGCTTCGGCAAGACCGAAGTCGCCATGCGCGCGGCCTTCGTCGCGGTAACCAACGGCCGGCAGGTCTGCCTGCTGGTTCCGACGACGCTGCTGGCCAGCCAGCATGCGCAGAACTTCATGGACCGGTTCGCGGATTGGCCGGTGCGCGTCGCGTCGATGTCGCGTCTGCGATCCGGCAAGTCGCAGGACGAACTGCTGGATGAGATGCGCGACGGCAAGGTCGACATCGTCGTCGGCACCCATCGTCTCCTGCAAAAGGACATCAAGTTCAAGGACTTGGGCCTGGTCATCGTCGATGAGGAACACCGGTTCGGCGTGCGTCACAAGGAACAGCTCAAGCGTTTGCGCGCCGAGGTGGATTTGCTCACGCTGACCGCCACCCCGATCCCGCGCACGCTCAACATGAGTCTGGCCGGCCTGCGCGACCTGTCGATCATCGCCACGCCGCCGACGGCCCGCAATCCGATCAAGACCTTCGTCGCGGACTGGGACAAGGCACTGGTCCGCGAGGCCTGCCTGCGCGAGATCCGTCGCGGCGGTCAGGTCTACTACCTGCATAACGAGGTCAGCAGCATCGAGCGCGCCGCCTCCGAACTGCGGGAGCTGATGCCGGAGGCGGATGTCCGCACCGCGCATGGGCAGATGCGCGAGCGCGAGCTCGAGGCGGTGATGCTGGATTTCTATCACCAACGCTTCAACGTGCTGGTGTGCAGCACCATCATCGAATCGGGTATCGACGTACCCACCGCCAATACCATCGTCATGAATCGCGCGGACAAGCTGGGACTGGCGCAGTTGCACCAGCTGCGCGGACGCGTTGGTCGCTCGCATCATCGCGCCTACGCTTATCTGCTCGTGCCGTCGCTGCGCGCGCTGACGCAGGACGCCCTCAAACGCCTCGAGGCAATCGAGTCGCTGGGCGAGCTCGGCGCCGGCTTCACGCTGGCGACGCACGACCTGGAGATTCGCGGCGCAGGCGAACTGCTCGGCGAGGAACAGAGTGGCCAGATCGAGGAAATCGGATTCGCGCTGTACTCACAGCTGCTGGAACGGGCCGTGCGCGCCCTGAAGGCGGGCGGCGACCCTGATCTGGAGGACCCGTGGGCCTCCGGCGCCGATCTGGATCTGGGCGTAGCCGCGCTCATTCCCGACGACTACGTGCCGGACGTCACCCTGCGCCTGACGCTTTACAAGCGCATCAGCAGTGCGACGTCGCCGGCCGAATTGCGCGAACTGAAAGTGGAGATGATCGACCGCTTCGGCCTGCTCCCCGAGCGGGCCGAACAGCTATTCGCGCTGGCCGCGCTGCGGCTGCGCTGCGAAGCCATCGGCATTCTCTCCATCAAGGCCGGTGCCGGCAGCGCTCGCGTTGCATTCAAGCCCAAGGCCGATGTCGATCCCGCCGCGTTGATCCGGTTCATCCAGAGCAACCCGCGCAAACATCGCTTTGACGGCGCGACGACGATCGTCGCGCAATGGGACCGGGATTCCGCCACCGAACGCCTGGAGGGTACGACGCGATTGCTGGACCAGTTGCATCCGCAAACCGCCGAGACCGGCACCTCGGAGCCAGCCTAGCTACACTATCCGCCATGATGCTCAGATCACTCCTGGCCGCGGCCCTGCTCGTCGTCGCCGGCCCGTCGCTGGCGGCCGACTACCGCGTTGACGCCATCGTCTTTCTCAACCAGGCGACGCCAAACGGATCGCCCGACGAAGCCTCCGCCGCAATCCGCCACTTCGAAGTCGGCGGTGTCCCGCTGGCGGAGACCGGCACGCTGGCCAGTCTGGGCATCACTCCGCTGAGCGGCGCGGACTTCAAGCTGGAGCAGGCATGGAGCCGCTTGCGGAACGCCCGCGCGTTCGTTCCCTACCTGCGCGCCAGCTGGACACAGCCGGGGCAGCGCCGGCATCAGGCCACATCGATCCGGCTCGCCGACGACGTGCCGTTCCAGATCGAGCCCATCCCGGAACGTCGGTTCCTGCCCGAATTCTATTCGGACAATCCGTCGTCCCCGCAGGCTGAGCAGCCCGATGCGTACGGCGCATCCGACAGCGCAGCCGATCCGGTGTACACCGCGCCGGATCACAACAGCGCCTCGCCCGCCATCGATGCGGAAGACGGCACGGTGCAGCCAGGTGACTGGGCGCTGATCGCGCCTGAACCGATCCAGCTTCATCAACTCGACGGCACGATCACGCTGTACGCTCAGCGGTATCTGCATCTCGCGCTGGATCTGTGGTGGACTCAGCACACGGACGGGTCACCCGTGACCGCTGGCGAATCGATGCCCGAAGAGGCCGCGCGCGTGTTCCACATCAGGGAGCAGCGACGGGTCCGCCTGAACGAACTGCACTACTTCGACCATCCCCGCTTCGGCGTGCTGGCCATGGTGACGCGCGTCGGCGACTGACGCGGACGATCGCGCCGGCGGCCGGCGCGTCAGTTCATTTCAGCGGTCGGGGTCGATTGATCTGATAACCCTGCATCAGATCGACGCCGATCTCCTTGAGCACAGGGATCAGCTCCTCCGTCTCGACATGCTCGGCGATCGTGGTCAGCTGGAACTCGTGACCAACGCGATTGATCACCTCCACCATGGTCTTGTCCACGTGATTCTCGGTCATGTTGCGGACGAACCCGCCGTCGATCTTGATGAACTGGACCGGCAGGTTCTTCAGATAGGCGAACGAGGACATCCCCGCGCCGAAATCGTCCAGCGCGAACTGGACACCCAGTTCTCCGAGTGAGGATACGAGCCTGGCGGTTTCGGGCAAATGGGAGATTGCCGAGGTTTCGGTGATCTCGATGCACAGGCGATCGCCCGGCACCTTGTAGTGCGTCAACCGCTCGCGCACGAACTCGGTGAACGAGCGATCGCCGATCGTCTGGCCGGAAACGTTCACGGCCGTCACCGCTGGCGAGCTGTCCAGATGATCCGCAAGGTAGGCAATCGCGTGTTCGATCACCCAGCGATCCAGCGCCGCGGTCAGGAAGTAGCGCTCCGCCGCCGGGATGAACTGACCGGGCGAGAGGATTTCATCGTTGTCGCCCCGCATCCGCACCAGCAATTCCCGATAGGCCACGGTCTCGGGGTCGTCGACCCGCACGACATCTTCGTAGACCAGCTCACAGCGATCGTTTTCGATCGCGCTGGAGATCCGCGAAACCTGACGCATCTCGCCGTGCCGGCGGCTCAGCTCGGTATCGTCGTCACCGGACACGTAAAGCCGGTTCCGACCGGTCTCCTTGGCCATGAAACACGCGGCGTCGGCCTGACTCATGACGGCGGCCACCGAAGCGCTGGACGGATTCATCTGCGCCATGCCGGCGCTGCCGGAGATCTGATAAACCTCGTCGTTCCATTCGAACCGGAAGTCGCGCAAGGCACTTAGCGCGTCTTCGATGATCGGCTTGCCAGCCTCGAGCTCGCAGTGATCCAGAATGATGCCGAACTCGTCGCCGCCCAGCCTGGCCAGCGTATCCGACCGCCGCAGCTTGCAGCGGATCAGCACCGCGAGCTGGCGCAACAGCTCATCCCCCGCGGTATGCCCGCAGGTGTCGTTGATCACCTTGAACTGATCCAGATCGATGAAGGCGACGACATGCTCCACACCGCCGGCCTTGCTCTCGATGAAGGCGGCCTTGAGCCTGCGCTCGAATTCGTCACGATTGTTCAACCCGGTCAGCGCATCATGACGCGCCCTGAACGACAGCTCCTCGGCGAGCAGGCGCTGCTCGGTCACGTCACGAATGATCACCACCGCACCGATCACGTCCGAATCGCCCGACACCAGCGGCTTGCAGGAAATATCCGCGAACACGCGACGCCGATCGGGATGCTGGATGAAATACTCGTTTCCGAAGTACTCAACCGGTGCCGCCGTCTTGAGCGCCTGACGGACCGGGCTGGGCACGCTCTTCTCGGTTTCCACGCTGTGCAGCTCGAACAGTGTCTCCACCGGTTGCCGCAACAGCGCCTCCTCGCCCTTGCCGACCAGGCGCTCGACCAGCGGATTCACATAGGTGATCCGACCGTCGGCGTCAGTACGAACAACGGCGTCGCCGATCGTCCCCAGCGTGATGTCCGCGCGCTCCTTCTCGGAGGCGAGATCATTGAGCGCTTCCTCCATGACCTCGCGCGAGCGCGCGCTGCGCAGTGATACCGTAGCCAACTCACCGATGGCGGTCAGGGTCTCCAGATCCAGCCCGGCAAGTTCGGCGACACAGGCGCCTTCCAGCGTCAGCGTCCCGGCCTTGACCGCGTCGATCCGGATCGTCACGTCCGCACGCGCCTCGACCTTGTCCTTCTTGAGCCGCGGGACCAGCCCGCCATAGGGCCCGACATCGCCATCGAGCGTTCGGGCGATCAGCGTTCTGCCGCCGGACAGCACGGCGTCGCGAAACTCCGGCGCCTCGTCGAGATTCAGCTTGCGCGGTGATTTTCGACCCCTGTCCGGACGTTGCGCCACCGAGACCAACTGATGTCCGTCCAGCATCGAGAACGACGCGGCGGCGTCTTCGTAGGTCGCCGCCAGCAATTCCAGCAAACCGTCGATGATCTCGCCCGTGTGCTCGCGGTTGGCGATACGCGTGGACATCCTGTGCAGCAGCGCCAGCCGGCGGGTCTCCCCCGCCACACGTTCCTCATCATGCTTGCGCGCATCGACATCGCGCAGGTGCATCACGTAACGCGCCTCGTCGCCCGTATCCCGAATGCTGCCTAGCGCCAGTTCCGCCCAGCGCACCTCGCCACCGGCACCGTGATAGTGCACCTCGAACTGCGCGCTGGACTGTCGTGCCTCGCGGATGTCGGCGGCCTCGCGCTGCACCGCCGAGTAACCCTCGGCGTCCAGCAGGCCCGACAACGACCTGCCTTCCGCGACCAGCGACGGCGTATCGACCATGTCGCGCAACGCCTGGTTGACATCCTGCAGCGTGAATTCGCTGTCAAGGATTGCCTGACCGATCGGGCTGCTGGTGAACGAGGCGTGATGGCGGGCTTCACTCAGCAGGACGCGACGATCCGCTTCACGCTGACCGGTCACGTCGATCCAGGTCAGCACGACTCCGTCGACATCGCCGTTGGAACGGATGTAGGCGACGGTGTGCATCTGATAGGTGCGGTTACCGCTCGCCGAGATCGCCCGCTCGAACGGCTCGCGCGTCTTCATCACGTGCCGGAATCTCGGCAGCAACGACTCCATGTCGATGTTCCAGTCGACGCTGATCACCGAAACACCGGGTTCGAGGTGATCCTGCGCCAACTGGCGTTCGGTCGCCGAGTTGTAGTGCGTCACGTGCAGGCGCCGGTCCAGCACCAGCAGCGGATAGTCCAGGCTGTTCTTGACGTTGGCCAGGTCCGAGGCCATCGCCTCGAGTTCGCCGGACTTGTTCTGGAGCTCGTCGTTGACCGTCATGAGCTCTTCGTTGGTGGACTGCAACTCCTCGTTCGAGGTCTGCAACTCCTCATTAGTGGACTGCAGTTCCTCGTTGGCGGATTGCAGTTCCTCGCTCTGCGACTGCAACTCCTCGTTCGAGGTTTCCAGTTCCTCGACCACCGTCTGCAAATGCTGACGGGTATTCGCCAGTTCGCGCTCCAGCTCGCCGATGATCAGATTGTCCCGCTGATCCTTGTCGTCAAAGGCAAGCGCCTCCGTCGCCGGCACGGCCGCCGTCTCGAAGGACAACGCCACGTAGTCGGGCTGGTCGATCATCATCGGGCGAACCACCGGCACGATCCGGCGATGGTCGGCGCCCTCGCCGATGTGAAACACCGTGCCCTTCGCGACGGTCCGCTCTCGCCGGCTGCGGTGCAGCAACGCGCGCAGTTCCGGACGGAAGGGTTCCGCAACCAGATCGTAGATCCGCAGATCAGCCGGCCCCTGAGGGAATTTCAGGAATGGGTGCAGATCTCCCGAGAAATGCACCGTGTTGTCCTGATTGTCGATCACCACGGTCGGCGGACAGTATTCATTGATCAGCAGGTTGGTGAATCGCAGGCTCAGCGAGCTGATGTCGCGTCCACCCGCCCGGCGCTGACGCCCGCCACTGTCCTTGGACTCGGTGGCGTCATCCGGAAAGCGCTTGTTCGGGATGACCGGAACGTAATTTGGTGTCGATGCGTCCTTGCGCTTGAACACCCGACCTTTCTTGTTCAGCGTCGAGAACAGGTCACGGTGCAGTTCGATGGATTCGGAGCTGCCCAGGAACAGCAGACCGCCGGGCCGCATGGCGTAGTGGAATGTCAGCAGGACGCGCTTCTGGATGTCCCGGTTGAAGTAGATCAGCAAGTTGCGGCAACTGATCAGGTCCACGCGTGAAAACGGGGGATCCTCCACGACATTCTGCGACGCGAACACCATGTTCTGCCGCAGGAATTTCTTGACCTGGTAGGTCCGCCCCTGCCGCTCGAAATAGCGGCTGCGCAACTGGTCGGGCACACCGTCAACCGAGGTCTCGGGGAAGACCCCGGTCCGCGCGAAGGTGACGGCGTCCTCGTCCAGATCAGTGGCGAAGATCAGGTACTCCGGCGTATTGGTCTGATGTCGGGACAGTTCCGACAGCAGAATCGCGATCGTGTAGGCCTCCTCGCCGGTAGCGCAGCCGGGCACCCAGACACGGAACACGTCGTCCACCTGCTTGGTTTCCCAGGCCGATTTCAACGACTCGGCCAGTGACTGGAAGGCATCCGGATCACGGAAGAACGACGTGACCGAGATCAGGACGTCGCGGGCCAGCAGTCCGGCCTCCTCCGACTCGGTCCGGACCAGTTCCGCGTAATCCTCCAGGCTGCTGGTCTTGCGCAATCCCATGCGCCGGTGGATACGACGATTGATGGTCGACGGCTTGTAGTGACTCAGATCGAAGCCGGTGGCCCGCCGGACCGACGACGAGATGCGCGCATAGGCGTTGCTGTCGTCGTCATCCGGCAAGGTGCGGCGCAGCGCGGCCGGCGTTGATGCCAGACCCTCCAGCGCCTCGCCCATCTTGTGCGCCACCATCACCATGTCCACGGCACCGGTCTGGATCGCGGCGCGAGGCATGCCGTCGAACTTCGCCGTGCTGGGGTCCTGCACGATCGTCACGCCACCGGCAGCCTTGATGGCGCGAATCCCCGCCGATCCGTCGGAACCGGTACCGGACAGCACGATGCCCACCGTGTTCTCGCCCAGCGAATCGGCCAACGACCGGAAGAACGCGTCCACCGACGGCTTGGGCCCGACGCTCGCCTTGGGTGTGGACAGTCGGAGCACGCCGTCACGCAGCAGCACGTCATGATTCGGGGGTGTGACGTAGATGGTGTTCGGTGCCGGCGCCTGACCATCGGCGAGGTCGCAAAGCGCGAGCTCCGTGCCCGGACGCAACAACTCGCGCAGCAGGCTGGTATGCGTGGGCGACAGATGCTGCGCAATCACGTAGCTCAGGCTACCGCTCTGAGGCAACTCCGACAGCAATTCCTTCAGCGCCTCAAGGCCACCCGCCGATGCACCGATCCCAACCAGCACGATCGGCGAGTCGACCGACATCGGGGCGTCCTGATCGATGTCCGCCACGATGACATCAGGCTCCTCGCCGACCGACTCCTCGACGTCACCGCCCTCCGTCTTCGCCGACTTGGTGACGCGGGTTGTCTTGGTTCTGGAAGATGCGCGGCGGCCTGAGCCGCTGGCCTTGTTGGTCATTCGTCTGAGCCCGGGGCGCGGGAGTGCCCGCTGGAAAATTCGATCCGCAATCAGACATTACCACCGATCGTCCGCCTGGCAGAGACGGTGGCAACGATTCAATCCCATCAGCCGAAACTGAATGAGAGTCCGCGGCCGGAGGTCGCTGGATGAATGCGGGCTAGGGTTATCCGTGCACGGCGACGAGTCGGTCCAGAAGACGACGCACCTGCACCATCCCGGCGTCCAGTGATGCCTCGATGGCGGCGTGAATCGACCCGTCGACGGTGCCCGCCGCCGGATTCACGACAACCGCCAGTATGGAGTAGGCCAGCCCCGCCTCGACCGCCAGCGCAGCCTCCGGCATGGATGTCATGCCCACCAGCGTACATCCGTCCCGCGCGAGCCGGCGGATTTCCGCGGCGGTTTCCAGCCGTGGCCCCTGAGTCACCCCGAGGATGGCTCGATCATCCAGCGTCACCCCGGCCTCGCCAGCAGCCGAGAGAACCCGCCGTCGCCACCGCGCATCGAACGGCGGCGCGAACTCCACGTGCCGCAGCGGCGCCTCCACCCCGTCGGCGAAGGTATGCGCCCGCCCCCAGGTGTAGTCGATCAGATCCTCCGGCAGCGCCAGATCACCGGGCCGATTGGCCGGATCGATGCCGCCCACGGCTGCAACCGACAGGACGTCCGTCACGCCGAGCATCGCCAGCGCATGAATGTTCGCGCGATAGTTGATCCGGTGCGGAGCAATCGTGTGGCCTTCACCATGTCGTGGCAGGAACCAGCACTCCCCGTTCGACCAGACCAGGCGCTGCGCCGGAGCGGATGGCAGACCCCAGGGCGTGGACAATGCCCGGGTCTCGGCGATCGTCACGCCGTCGATACGGTTCAGCCCGGTGCCGCCGATGACGCCCAGAACGCTCATGCCTCCGCCACCGCGTAAATGGCCGGCAGCTGCCGGAAATAGCCGTACAAATCCATGCCGCAGCCGAACACGTAGCGATCCGGCACGCTGACCCCGATCCACTCGGCCCGTACATCCGGACAACGGCGATCATGCAGCTTCTCGGCCAGCACGGCCGTCTGCACACGTGCCGCCCCGGCGCTCGTCAATGCGGCCTGGATGGCGGCCAGCGTGTATCCCTCGTCCAGTATGTCGTCGATGACCACGACCTCCCGATCCTGCAACTGCGTCGATGGCCGGACCCGCCAGTCCACCCGGCCGCCCTGCGTCGTATTCCGATATCGGGTCGCATGCAGGTAGTCGACGGTGAATGCAGCTTCCATGTGAGCCAGGATTCGGGCGGCCGGCACGAAGCCACCATTCATCACGACCAGCATCACCGGATCGGCCTCACCCACCGACGCGTCAATCTGCGCGGCCAGGTGGCGACAGGCCTCGTCGATGGTCGCCTCGTCGACCACGCGGTCGGCATTTCGTCTGGCCGCGATGGCCCGGGCGCGATCGTCGCTCATGCGGTGGACCTCGGCCCGTCGGGCTCATTGGCCGGTGCCAGACCGCCAGCCTTCGGCGCGGCGTCATCGACCACATGCAGGGTGCGGGTGGGAAACGCGATCTCGGCACCATGCTCGGCAATGATCGCCTCGATCCGCAACAGTATCTCGTGCTTGATGGCGTGGTACTCCGCCCAGTCCGTGGTCCGGGTCAGGCAATAAATGAAGAAATCCAGCGAGCTCGCCCCGAAGGCGTTGAAATTGACCAGCACGATCTGGTCGTGATCGATGTCGTCGTGCTCGTTCAGATAGGCGCGCACCGCATCGGTGATCGCGCCGACAACCCGGGCATCGTCATAGCGCAGCCCGATAGTTTCGTAGATGCGCCGATTGGTCATCCGCGACGGATTTTCCACGACCACGGTGGAAAACACGCTGTTGGGCACGTAAAGCGGCCGCTTGTCGAAACGACGCACGACCGTCGACCGCCAGCCGATGCGCTCGACCACGCCCTCGATCTGACGATCCGGTGAACGAATCCAGTCACCCACGGAAAACGGGCGATCCAGATAAATGGTCAGGCCGCCGAACAGATTCGCCAGCAGATCGCGCGCCGCGAAGCCGACGGCAATGCCGCCGACACCACCGAACGCCAGCACGCCGGAAATCGAGATCCCCACGGTTTGCAGAATCACCAGCCCCGCGGTCACCAGCACGACGATGCGCACCAGCTTGGCGATGGCGTCCGCGGTGGTGTGATCCACCGCCGGCTGCATTTCCTCCAGGCCGCGCTCGACGGCACGCACCAGACGCAGCAGGAACCAGGTCAACAGCACGACGACCAGCACCTTGCGGATCATCGGGATCCACTCGGCCAGTCCGGGCGCATCCTCCGCGGGGACCAGCTCCGCGGCCATGCCGATACCGATGACCCAGACCATCCAGCGCAGCGGCCGGCCCAACGCCTCCAGAACCGCGTTGTCCCAGACGGTCTTCGAGCGAGCGGCGGCGGTGCGGGCGCGGCTCAGGACCAGGCGCGTGAGCAGGTTGACCAGCACCACGATGGTGACAATCCCGGCCACCTGCCCGATCCAGCCACGGTCGCGGTAAAGGCTGATGAAGTCGGTGAATATCTGCGTCAGTTCCATGTCAGTCCGCAACCCCCATCAATCGCTCCCGCGCCGCCTGAACCGCCGTCGGGTCCGGCTCTACCCGCCTGCGCGATAGCGCCGCCAGACGTGACTCGAACCCCGGAGGCATGTCCAGTCCCCCCGCATCCAGCGCCTCGATCACCGAGGGCCGGTGATTGCAGAGCGGCAGCAGGTCGCAACCGGCCGCGGCGGCCAGTTCGACGCGCCGCCTCGCTCCGCCCATGGCGGCGGCACCACCCATGGTCAGGTCATCGCTGACGACACAGCCGGTGAAACCCAGCCGGCCGCGCAGCCAGTCGCGCACCCAGACCGGGGAAAAGCTTGCCGGTCGGTCGTCAACCTCGGTGAATACGACATGAGCGGTCATTACCGACGGTACGCCCTGACGGACCAGCGCCGCGAATGGTCGCAGATCGCCCGACTCGATGTCGGCCACGGGACGCTCGTCCACCGGCAGCTCCACATGCGAGTCCGGAATCACCGCGCCATGACCGGGAAAATGCTTGACGGTCGCCGCCAGCCCCGATCGCGCGAGACCGCGGATGTAGGCGCCCGCCAGCGCGATCACGCGCTCCGGGTCGCAATGAAATGCTCGATCACCAATCACGCCGCTGCACCCGTGATCCAGATCGACGACCGGCGCGAACGGCAGATCGAAGTCCAGCGCCGCCAGCTCGGCGCCGACGACCAGACCGGCATCCTCGGCCAGTTGTTCGGCACGTTCGGCCTGCCCCAGTGATCGCATCGCCGGAATGCGTGTCACGCCGGTACGAATGCGCTGCACGCGCCCGCCTTCGTAGTCAACGGCGATCAGCAGCTCCGGTCGCAACTGACGTATCGACCGGATCAGCGCGGCCACCTGCTCCACCGATTCCACATTGCGGGCGAACAGGATGAACCCGGTGACCATGGGGTGGCTCAACACCTCACGGTCTTCGGCGGTCAGCTCCAGCCCGTCGACATCGATCATCAGACTCATGCGTCGACGATCTCCACGCGGGTTCCCGCGGGCACGCGGTCGAACAATGCGATCACATCGGCATTGCGCATGCGGATACAGCCGTGGGATGCCGGCACGCGCATCGGCTCGGTGTCGGGGGTGCCATGGATGTAGATGTAGCGCCGCATGCTGTCGACCCGCCCACCCCGGTTGCGGCCCGGTTCCTCGCCGCAAAGCCACAGGATGCGGGAGAGAATCCAGTCCCGCCGCGGATGTTCGGCCGCGAGTTCGGCGCTGTATATCTCGCCGGTCGGGCGGCGCCCGATGAACACCGTGCCCGATGGCGCATCCGCGCCGATCTTGGCCCGGATGCGATGCCAACCTCGTGGCGTGCAGCCGCTGTCGGCCTGCTCGCCGGAACCATTGACCGCGGTGGACACCGGGTAGACCACATCCCGGCCATCGCCTCGCAGGGTGAGCTGCTGCTCAGCAAGATCGACGCGCAGGCTGATGCTCATGCTCATGGCGCGGACCACCGGGCATAGGGACGCCGGGACAGCTGGTTGTTGTAGTAGCGCGGATCATCGGTGACCTCATCGCCCAGCCAGGCTGGCCGCTCGAACGCCCAGTCGGCATCGGGCAGCTCGATCTCGGCCACGATCAGACCGGCGTTGTCACCGGCGAACTCGTCGACCTCCCATTCGAGGCCACCGACGGTGATCCGGTGACGTGTCTTGTCGATCCGCGATCCGCCCAGCGTCCGCATCATCGCGTCGGCATCGGCCAGCGGGATCGGATACTCGAATTCCAGCCGCGAAGCCCCGGCCACCGCCTGCTTGATGTTCAGCGTCGCCTGCTCGCCTTCGATCCGGACCCGGACCGACGCCCGCCCCTCATCGTTCAGATAGGCCTGAGCGATCCGCGTGCTGCGCGCAACCTCGGCGCGCCAGCCGTCGCCCCGCACCAGAAACTTGCGCTCGATCTCAACGGCCACGGTCGAACACCGCCATGGATTCGACATGCGCCGTGTGCGGGAACATGTCGATCACGCCTGCCGCCTCGCAGCCAAAGCCATGGTCGCGCACCAGACGGCCCGCATCCCGCGCCAGTGTCGCCGGATGGCAGGAGACGTAGACGATGCGCCGGACGCCCGTGGCCGCCAGCGCATCGAGACATTCCGCCGCCCCGGCCCTCGGGGGATCGAGCAGGGCCAGATCGAAGGATCGACCGGGCCAGGACCAGCCGCCGGGTTCACCAAACAGGTCGGCCACTTCCGTCGTGATCCTGTCATCCAGCCCCTGACGGGCAGCGTTGGACGCGGCGCGCGCCACCAGGCCGGCATCGCCCTCCACCGCGTGTACGCGGGCCTCACGCCGTGCCAGCGGCAAGGTGAAATTGCCCAGGCCGGCGAACAGTTCCAGCACGCGGTCACCGGGCTGCGGCGCCAGCTCGGCGAGCGCCTGCGTCACCAGCTTCTCGTTCACGGCGCCGTTGATCTGGGTGAAATCCAGCGGTTCGAACCGGACCTCCACCGCATCGTCGGCCAACCGGTAGCCAAGCGGTCGCGCCGGCGGTTGCAGCGGTTCGACCGAATCCAGGCCACCGGGCTGCAGAAACACCTGTGCGTTCAATCGCTGCTCCAGTTCGAGCAGGACATCGCGGTCCGCATCGGTTGGCGGCCGCAGACAGCGGAGGGTCAGCGCCGCGCAATCATACCCAACGGCGACTTCAACCTGCGGAATCTGATCGCGAATGCTCAGCCGCCCGAGCATCTCGGACAGGATGGGCAACCGCTGGCCAATCTCCGGCACCAGCACCGCGCAGGTCTCGATATCCGCGACATAGGGCTTTTCGCGCTCCCGGAACCCGACCAGCACCCGCCCCTTGGCGGGCACATCGCGGACCGACAGGCGGGCACGACGTCGATACCCCAGGGTCGGGCCCTCCAGCGGCGGCAACACCCGGCCCGGCGAGAGCTTGCCGATGCGTTGCAACGCATCGAGCATCTGCTGCTGCTTCTCCCTGAGCTGAGCTGCCGCATCGAGATGCTGCAACTTGCAGCCGCCACAGTAACCGGCATGCTCGCAGGGAGGCTCCACGCGGTCCGGCGACGGTTTCAGCACCGCCTCCAGCCGACCCTCGGCGAAGTCCGGGCGGTTGCGCGTGCGCATGTAGCGGACGGTCTCGCCCGGCAGGGCACCGTCAATGAACATGACCTTGCCGGGATCGGCGGCGGCATCGGCTTCCGGGACACGACCGATGCCCCGGCCGTCATTGGCCAGTGCGGTGATCGCTGTCTCGAACGGCCCGACCGGTACCCGGCGGCGACTGCGTCGACTCACTCGACCGATCCGAACACGCCGGTGGACAGATAGCGGTCCCCGCGGTCGCAGACGATGCTGACGATCGTCGCGTTCTCGACCTCGGCGGCAAGCTGCAGGGCGGCATGCATCGCGCCTCCGGACGAGACCCCGGCGAAAATACCCTCCTCGGCGGCGAGTCGACGGGTCATGTGCTCGGCGTCCTCTGCGGTCACGTCGATGGTCCGGTCGACGCGCTCGGGCTCGAAGATCGCCGGGAGATACTCCACCGGCCAGCGGCGGATACCGGGAATGCTGGATTCACCGGCTGGCTGCACACCAACGACCTGGATCGCCGGATTCTGCTCCTTGAGATAGCGCGAGCAGCCCATGATCGTGCCGGTCGTGCCCATCGACGACACGAAATGGGTGATGCGGCCCTCGGTGGCTGTCCACAGCTCCGGCCCGGTGCCCTCGTAGTGCGCGCGCGGATTGTCCGGGTTGGCGAACTGATTGAGCACCTTGCCGCGACCGTCCCGTTCCATCTGCGTCGCGAGATCACGGGCGCCTTCCATGCCCTCGGCCCGCGTCACGTGCACGATCTCGGCGCCAAAGGCCCGCATGGTCGCGGTGCGCTCGGCGCTGGCATTCTCCGGCATGATCAGCACCATGCGGTATCCGCGCATCGCGGCGACCATGGCGAGCGCAATCCCGGTGTTGCCACTGGTCGCCTCGATCAACGTGTCGCCCGGCGCGATCTCGCCGCGCGCCTCGGCATAGCGAAACATGCTCAGCGCCGGACGATCCTTGACCGAGCCGGCCGGGTTGTTGCCTTCCAGCTTGGCGAGAATGCGATTGCCACGCTCGCGCAAATGCGAGTCCAGGCGCTGAATCCGCACCAGCGGGGTGTGACCGATGCAGGCATCGAGTGTCGGTAATGTCATGGCGCGGGATTCTACCGAATGCCGACGCGGCCGGAATCGGTCGGTATCCGGACGGGAATCGACGCCACCGACGTCAAACCGGGATGACATCCGTCATACTGAATGCATGCATGAGGGGGTGCACACGCGGATCGGCTTCGGAACCATCACGTTTCCGGTGGTCGTGGTCTGGCTGGCGATGAGTTTCGCGCTGCTGCGCGGCCATGTGGCCGACTACGAATTCGCGCAGTTGCAAATGGGCACCGTCACGCCCGGCCTCGTCTACGAAAGCGCCGAGGCGGACGGCAGCGCGAGGGCCGTCGAACTGGCACGTCTGGCCGAGGGCCTGGTCGGCATTCGCTACCTGTCGCTACTGGATACCCGCGAGCGCCTGCTGGGCACCTGGGCCGCGCCCGAACAGTCCCCAGCCTCGGGCGTCACCGGCTGGTTGCTGAGGCTGGTTGGCGGTACCGACCCGGGTCCCAGCGTGCGACGCGTCGTCGCGCCGGACGCCGCCGAGGGCGCACCCTACCTGCTCGAGATCGGTCTGGCCGCGCCGGCCGCGGACCCTCGTTTCGTCAAGCGCTTCCGCCAGCTGCTGGGCCTCAGCCTCGGCATCGGTCTGCTGGCCGCGGCGACGCTCATCCTGGTGCGCGTCCGCCTGAGCCGGCCGGCCCATGCGCTGGAGGCGGCGATCCGCCAGCTCGTGCGCGGCGATGAAACACATGAGATCACACGCCTGCCGGCGCCCTTCGCGGACGCGGCCGGATCGCTTCGGCTGCTTGGCGAGCGGCTGCGCTACAGCCGCGAGCACCTGCGCACCCATGTGCTGCAGGCCACCGACAAGCTGCATGACGACCTGAACCGCATGCGTCGTCGCGTGCGTGAAGTCGAGAATGAACGCGACAGTGCGGTGACGCTGGCCGACTCGCGTCGCGAACTGCTGTCCGGGCTGTCGCACGAGCTGCGCACGCCGCTGGTGTCCATTCTGGGGCAGGCGGATCTGGTGCTGCGCCAGAAGCCGGACGCGGCCACGACGGAATCGATGATGCAGGTGAAGCGCTCGGTGCAATCGCTGCTGGCGCTGATCAACGACTGGCTGCAATGGGGACGCATCGAGGCCGGCAAGCTCACGCTCAACGAGGTCGCGTTCAATCTGCTGGACACCGTGGAGGACACGGTCAACCTGCTGGCGCCACTGGCCTACGAAAAGGACCTGGAACTGGTCCATATCATCTACCACGACGTGCCACGGCGGCTACGCGGTGACGCCGCACGCCTGCAGCAGGTGTTGACCAACCTGCTGTCCAACGCGATCAAGTTCACCCAGTCCGGTGATGTCGTGTTGCGGGTGATGGTCCGGGAAGATCGCGGTTCCGATGTCGTGCTCGGTTTCCAGGTTTCCGACACCGGCATCGGCATTCCGGAAGCGCAGAAACAGCGTCTGTTCCATGCCTTCAATCGCGCCGATCACGGCGCGACGACCATGCAGCCCGGCACCGGGCTGGGTCTGAGCATCTCGCGGCAGATCGTGCGGATGATGAACGGCCACATCGAGTTCGACAGCACCGAGGGACGGGGCTCGGTGTTCGAGGCGGTGATGCAAATCCACAAGCAGGGCCAGCGCAACGAATACCCGACCGCATGGACCGGCCTGCGCCACCGTCATGTCTGGCTGGTCGACAGCCACGCCACCGCCCGTCTCGCCATGCGTCATTGCCTGGACTACTGGAGCGCCGAGCTGACCGAATTCGCCGATCCGGAGCTCGCGGCCGCGCAGCTGCGTTCCGCGTCACCCATGCCCGAGCTGGTCTGCGTCGGCATCATGGCGGCGCAGGCGAACGCACCCTGGCTGCACGGCCTGCTGCGCACCGGCCACCGCTGCCACGTGCCGGTCCTGGTTCTGGTCACCAGCCTGGATCACCAGACGCTGTCCGGCCTGTGCGACGCGGGCGCCACGGCCGCCATTCCGAAGACCACGGATCGCGAGTCGCTTTATCGCGAGCTGCTCCATGCCCTGGACTACAAGGCGAAACCCGACCGGCTGCCACTGGACGGCGTCAGTGCACTGGTCATCGACAACAACGTGACCAACCGCCGCCTGCTGACACGCACGCTGCGCGACAACGGCGCCCAGACCCTGGAAGCCGATGGCGCCGACGCCGGTCTCGCCATCGCGGCGCAGGAATCCCCGAGCGTCGTGCTGGTCGACCACCGTATGCCCGGGCGGGACGGCGTCGAGACCACCCAGGCGCTGCG
>CALBOV010000006.1 GCA_937896565.1 uncultured Salinisphaerales bacterium | reverse complement strand
GCGTTCGATGACGCGGTTGACCGCCTCCTGCAAGGCGATCACGCCCGTGCCCAGACGCACCGTGAACGCCGGGTGGTCCACGCCGACCCGCTCCACCGCTTGGCGAGCGGTGACCAGAGCCTGATCCACCGTCTCCTGGCGGTTGTCGGCATACCACATCGACACCGTGGAATGCTGGAGGTCCTCCGACACCACATGGCTATAGGCCTCGGCCGAGGCGCCCATCATCGCGCCCATGGTCGCGGCGCTGATCGCCGACTGGCGCGGGTCCAGCGGCAGCCATTTCGGGTGCCCGCCGGAGAACAGGCGATTGACTTCGGTCAGGTAGTCCGCGAAGGACAACGTGGCCCGTGGCGGAAACTCGGCCGCTTCCAGGCTGCGCTGCAATCCCTGCATGGTCTGGACGGTGTCCAGTTGCTGACTGACCCAGTTCGGGTCGTCGGGATCTTTGGCCTCGAGAATGATCTCCAGCGTGTTCGTGCCCGGAAAGTGATCGTTGATCGCGCGCACCGCGGTGTTGAACTCGGAGTCGTGCCACAGCAGGCTGCTGCCCTCCACCGGGTTGCCGATGCGGATCTGCGTCGACGTCCAGCCGACGACCACGGCCACGACCGCGACCACGCCGGCGGTCCGCCAGACCACGCGACGCCGGCTGAGCCCGGCGATGCCGACCAGAAGCCGGTTCAGCACCGCGCGATGTCCGTCGGAGCCGTCCGCGGTGCGCCGTGTTTTCGGCGACGGCGTGGTCGCCAGCAGCAGCGTGATCAAACCCACGCCGGTGGGAATCAGCCACAGCGCCCACATGCCGCAGAAGATCGCGTGCCGCACCATCGCGGGAATCGGCGCGGCAATGACGACGGCAATGCCCATGGCGTCGGTGAGAATCGACAGCACCGACGGTGTCGCCATCCGTTCCATGGTCCGCCGCGCAGCCTCCGCACGGTCACCGCATTCGGCCAGCAACTCGGAGAAGCGCTCGATGAACTGCACGCTGTGCGAGAACGAGCGCGCGATGAGCAGCAGCGGCACCACCATCAGCAACGGCTCGACCTCGATGTCCAGCCAACCGACGAACCCGAAGCCCCAGATCGCCGCCGTGCCGCTGGTGACGATCGGAATCACCACGCCAACCAGACTGCGCATGTACAGCATCAGCGCTAGGATGAGAATGCCGATGGTGACGCCGAAGATCATGAACAGCTCGACCTGGTGGCGGTAAACCCACCCCACCAGCGCCGGTTGTCCGGTCAGGTGAACGGCGTGCCGGTCGCTACGCGCCGCCTCGACCAGACCCTGCACGTACTCGAAGGTCTCGGCGTAATCGAGACGATGCTCGATGAACGTCGCCATGATCAGCGTCGCGCTCTCGTCGCCGGAGATCAGGAAGGTCTTGGTGTTGGGCGACTTGTTGACCCGCTCATGGAACGCCGCGATTTCCGCCGGCGTGCGCGGCGGGGTGTCGTTCATCAGCGGGCGCATGTCCACGCCGAAGGGGGTCGCCTCGGAATAGCGGGCTTTTTCGGTGGTGATCGAGATCACCTGGGCGTGATCGACCGCCGGCGCGAGGTCGATATCGCGCGTCAGCCGCCAGACCAGTTCGATGGTGTCGGTGTTGTAGATGGTCCCATCACGGTTTTGCACCATCACCATCAGCGTGAGCGGGTTGCCGAAATTCGGGTGATCCTTGAACACCTGCACGAACGGATCGTCCCTCGGCAGCAGGTCCGAGAACACGGTCTTGAGCTGGACACGTGGCACCCCGATCGCGAAGAACAGCGTGACCAGCGCGAAGGCGGCCAGACAGAGCCGGCGATGTTCGATCATCCAGGCCGCGAGCCGGGCCCGACGCGACGCTCCCACGCTCAGGTCTTGCCCAGCTTGATCAACGCGAGCTGCGTCAGATAGCGATCGAATAGCTCCGGATCATTGGCGCCGCTCTTGTGGACGCCCTCGACCTGGCGCACCTGCTCCAGCCGGGTGACGTCACCGGTCTGGATGTCGGATGCGATGACATGCGTCCAGCTCCAGTACGGGTGCTCACCGTCCATGATCCGCTGGTCGCCGTTCTCGTAAAGGCTGTAGGCCCCGTCGAACGAGCGATAGGGATTGCCGCGGCGGTCGTAGGTGACCATGCCGATTAGCGCCTGGTTGCGGGCGTCGAACCACAGGTGTTTCTTCGACACCGGCGCACGCGGAAAGCCGGTCGGCCGGGCCTCGACGACGATGGCTTCGGGCACCAGCTCCACCTTGGTATTCCAGAACGACAGGTCTCGGCCGCCGCCGTGGGTCTCGTGCTCCCAGTTCTCATGCGCCGAGTTCCAGTTGTCCGACAGCCCCGCCAGAAACGGACCGCGGTGGACAATCTTGAAGTCGCCCCAGGTGCGCAGCGGATCGCCCGTGCCCCAGGAATCGGACAGGTACAGCGACGTGCCGGGCAGCAGCGGCTCGAAGCGCTGGTCGGTGGGAAACCGGCGTATGCGGCGGAACTCGGCGACATAGCCATGCAGTTCCGGGAACACGTTCTGGTCGTAATCCCAGATGTTCAGAAACGAGGTGCCGCGAAACTGCTGCGGCTCCAGGAAGAACACCGACTGAAAGCGCAGCTTGTCCTTGTACTTAGGCCAGTAGGGCTTGGGCTCCATCGCCACGCGGGCCACGGTGTTCAGCTCCGCCCAGCCGCCGGTATAGCGGAACTTGACCTTTCCGTCCGCGTTCAGCGACGTCATCTTGATCGCGTAGAAACTCGCGTCGTGCCGGCCCCAGCTCAGCACCTGGGCGGCGTAGAGTTCGACGGCCTTCTGCGGGTCGGGAAACGGATTGCCACCGATCCACGGCTCACCGGTGTCGGTGACCACGTTGCCCTTGTCGTCAAACCGCGCCTTGCCGGCATTGCGCAGCGTGGCCTCGATGTATTCCCAGGGCGACAGGCGCATCGGGTCGGTGGTCGTCGCGACCAGTTCCAGCCGTCGCCCCTGCTCCTTGATCTGCTGGTAGCGAATGGGCTCCAGCAGGTCCTTGACCAGCTCGACGTTGCCGGCGTCGATGGTGTCACCCGGGCTGATCTTGCCGCCGGTGTACTCGTCGATGGACAGCAGTTCGTCCGGATAGGCCGGACTGATATCACCCTGATTCGCGATCGTCGACCAAAGCGGCATCAGCAGACCGGCGCCACCGACGCCTTGCAGAGTCCGGCGCAGAAACTCGCGGCGGCTGTAATCACGCCCGAAGCGTCTGACGTGCATGGACGGTCTCCTCCACGGCGAAAACCCGGACGTGTCCGCCCGCCGCATTGTTCGAATGTTTACGTCGCACCTTGATCGTCGAGGGACCCACCCTTCACCACCCGAATGGGTAGTCACATGCACGGGGCAATCGCCGGAGGATCGTGGGGCTGGTCGGCCAGGGAGGGTCCGATGACAACCACAGCAATCAGCGCCGTCCGGGTTGAAACGGCCATTGCACCGTCGCCGTTCGTTGGGACGCGCGCCTCGGTTACGGCGGGAAGCCCGTGATCTCCGCGCGCTTACGCCAACCGTCACGCATCACGCTGGGCGCGGTGCTGTTGTGCGCCGCCATCACCGCCTGGGCGGAACTGGATCTCGCCGCCTTCGATCGCCAGGTCGACGCTCAGCTCGCACCACTGCGCCCCGCCGATTCGGCCGAACCACCCGGCATCGACATCCGTGTCACGGGCCTGGACCCGGCAACCGATATCCGGGGCTTCGTGGAACTGATCGATGCCGACGGATCGGCCTGGCTGCCCACGCTGCTGATGCGTTCGGGCGACGAACGCCAGACCCTGACCGGAAAGCTGCCACCGCTGCCGCCCGGTGTCGCGGACATGCGCATCAACCTGCGCCTGCGGGACGATACCGGTATGCGCTGGCTTGCCCGTACGGTTCGTCTGCACACCGGCGGTGATCTGTTCGCGGTCGACTGGACGATCCGGAACACCACGACCGGATCGGCATCCATCGACGCCACCGCCTGGTCCGTGAGCGACCCGCGACCCTTGCTGCAACGCCTGCTGCCGACGCCATTCGGGCTCCCGGTCGCCGCTGTCGCCACACTGGATGATCGCACCGAACCACCACCGGGCTTGGAAAACCTGGAATCGGCCTGCGCCGCCGACCCGACTCGGGTGAGGTCACCGTTCAGCGCCCTGGCCCCGGCGGCTCGCGCACACTGGCGTATTCGCCTCCTCGCCGTTCGCTGCGCGCTGTGGGCGGGACGCAGGGATATCGCATTCGCCGGCATTCTGCGCGCGGCGGACGACGGACATCTGCGTCCGGCGCTGGCGGCGCCGGCGCTGGAACTCGCCCGGAGCGATATCGACCACCAGCGCCACGAACGGGCACTGGCCACGCTCGACGCGATCGACCCGGTGCTGCCGGACACGGCCCGGGATGACTGGCGTCATCTTCGCGCCCTCGCCTATCTCGGACTGCGGCAACCGGACATGGCCAGCGAAACCCTGTCGTCCGGCCGGCACCTCGGCCCGCTGGTGCACTGGGAGTCGGGCGACCCGGACCATGTGAAATACATCTACATGCGAATGAATCTGGCGATCGCGCTTGCGCAGTCCGGGCACAAGCCGCTCGCGATGACGCTGCTGGACGATATCGGCCGGCGTAACCCCGACGACGACGAAACCCTGGCGCTGCGCGAACGGGCCAATGCGATGCTGGGCTGGATGCTGCTCCGGGATGGTCACGGCGCCAACGCCGTCGCCGTGTTCGATCGCATGTTCTCCGGCAGCCAGGCCGCGGACATGGCCATGCTGGGGCTGGGCTGGGCGCTCGCCGGGGAGCCGGGAAGCGCGCAACCCCGTCCGCGGCTGCCGGTCGATGCGTCGGTGACGATGGACGCACCAACTCCCACCGTGCTGGTGGCGATGGAACGCGCCGACGTACTGTCCTGCGAACAAATCCTCGCGTTGCTGCCCGGCGCGGCCACGCCCTGCTCCGTGCCCACCGAACTCGACTGGTCCTGGCCGGATGACGAGGAGCAGCGACGGGATCGGGCGCTGTCGGTCTGGAGCGCGCTACTCGACAGACAGACGCAAAGTGTCGCGTCCATCGAAGCCGCGATCGCCGCCGCCGACATCCTGATCCATCGCCAGCGCCAGGCCACGGCCGGGGAACAGCTCGACACGACATTGACGACCATCTCGCGCACGGATAGCGCGATCGCCGAGGCGCGTCGTCACCTGGCCGGCGCACTGCCGACAACCCCCGCCGCGCCACCCGGCACCGCGATGCGCACCGGTGCCGAGGCCGTGGACCTGGAACTCGGCGACTGGCTGGCCTCCGCGCCGGTGCATCAGGCCCTGGAAACCCTGCAATGGCTGGACGCCCCGTGGGTGGACACGCTGGAGCCGGCCCGGCGTGAGCATCTCCGGGCGATCCGCCAATCCCTGCTGGAAGCGCTGGTCGCCGATGGCCAGTCGCGACTCGACGGAATCCACGAACGGCTGCGCCGCTACGAATTCGCCGCGCGATTCAGGCTGGCTCGATTACAGGATGCCTCGTAGACAAGATCGTCCGCTGTCCCGCAGCTCGCGGGACAGCGCACGTTTTCCGGCCTGTCTCTGCGCTTTGGTGCTCTTGCCGTGGGCACCGCCCTTTTGCAGCAGCGGATGCGTGGCCGCTCGAAAGCGCAGCTTCGGCTTGCCGGTGGTTTTCATGACGAACTCCTCGTCATGTGGGTGGACCGGAGAACCCGACGGCCCCGAGCGGGCCGAGAAAGATGGTCGGGGCGGAGGGATTTGAACCCCCGACCCTCTGCTCCCAAAGCAGATGCGCTACCAGGCTGCGCTACGCCCCGACTGTGTTGCCTTCAGTTTACTCGTCTACCTTCATCGCCGAACGCATCGTGAAATCGAAACATCCGTCACACTCGGGCTCCTGCCCTCGTGTCAGTTCGCCGTCGCCCCGGCCGGGCTTCCTGCCCGGCGTTCGCATCGGCGAAAGCAGTGCTTTCGCTTCGTCGATGCTCACCCAAAGCAGATGCGCTACCAGGCTGCGCTACGCCCCGACTGTGTTGCCTTCGTTCCCGACGCAAGCCCGGTCTGGAACGGGCGCGGATTGTAGCAGGTCGAACGGTCCATAGCCGTCACCGGAAGGCCCGTGCGACAATTTCATCTGCGCCATCAGTCTGCCTCTTGAATGACAGCCCAATTGATTGACGGACGCGCGATTGCCAACGGTGTGTTGGAGCGCGTCCGGACCACTGTGGACCAGCACCCGGATCGACCGCGCCCCTGTCTTGCGGTGGTGCTCGTCGGAGCCGACCCCGCCTCGCAGACCTATGTCGGCTCCAAGCGCAGGACCTGCGAGAAGCTGAACTTCGGGTCGGTGGCGCTGGATCTTCCAACCGAGACGACACAGTCGGACCTGATCGCCCGGATCGACGCACTGAACGCGGACGACTCGGTCCACGGCATTCTCGTGCAGTTGCCGCTGCCGGCGCATATCGATCCCACCGCGATCATCGAGCGGATTGATCCGCGCAAGGATGTGGACGGCTTTCACCCCTACAACATCGGTCGGCTGGCGCAGCGCATCCCGGCCCTGCGTCCCTGCACGCCGCTGGGCGTGATGACGCTGCTGGAGCAGACTGGCCTGCCGGTGCGTGGCAAGCGCGCGGTCGTGGTCGGCGCATCGAACATCGTCGGACGACCGATGGCCATGGAGTTGCTGCTCGCCGGTGCGACGGTCACGGTGACGCATCGCTTCACCGAGCATCTCGATGAAGAGGTCGCGCGCGGTGACATCGTGATCGCGGCCGCGGGCAAGCCGGGACTGGTAAAAGGCGACTGGATCAAGCCCGGCGCGGTGGTCATCGACGTCGGCATCAACCGCCGCGCCGACGGCAAGCTGGTCGGCGACGTCGAGTTCGATGTCGCACGCGAGCGGGCAGGATGGATCACGCCGGTGCCGGGCGGGGTGGGCCCGATGACCGTTGCGATGCTGATGGCGAACACCCTGACCGCCTGCGAGATGCAGCGCGCGGCCCGATCCGGCTGAACCGAAAGGCGCTCAGCCGCGCTTGAGGCCGTTGCGGGGTTTCTTGTCGGCGGATTCGGTCTCGATCCGGTGCAGCATCGCCTCGTACGCCAGTGCGACGCTGCGCAGGAACATGTCGATCAGCTCCTGATCCGGACGCGACATGGTGGCGGGCCCCGAGATGTAGAGCAGGTGCTGTCCGCCACCGCTGGACTCGAAATAACCCGAGAAATGCTCCGGCGTGACGATGTTGCGGTGCTTGCGCGCCGCCAGTGTCAGGTTGTGGTAATCGAAATGCGCCAGCACATCACCAGGCTTGCGCCCCACGAAGTCGGTGAAACGACCGGTCGCGGCGACGATGCGCTCTTCGCCGCCCTCGCGCACGGTCGCGACACTGGAACTGACGTAGATCATGTCGGCCGAGTCGTAGATCAGCGCGGCAACCTGTTCCAGTACGCCCTGCACGAACTGCTCGACCGATTCGGTCTTGAACAGATTGGCGGAAGCCTGCACGACCTGCAGCAGTCCGCGGCGATTGGCCTCCAGCGCCAGCAAATCCCGATACGAACGCAGCGCCGTGTAGACCACGGTGAACAGCTTCTTGGCCGTGAGCTCGGTCTTTTCCTTGTAATCGTTGATGTCGTAGCGACGAATGACATCGCGTTCGGGCGCCTGGCCCGGCTGCCCGGTCCGCAGAACGATACGGGTGAAGCGGTTTTCGATGACGTTGCGGATGAAATCCGCGACTTCCAGACCGGCGTGATCGGTCTCCATGACCACGTCGAGCAGCACCACCGCGATGTCGCGTCGCTCGCGCAGCACCTCGCGCGCCTGAGCAGCCGAGTGCGCGGATACGAACTCCAGACCGCGCCCCGCGAACTCGAAGCCGCTGAGCGCCAGCTTGGTCACGGCATGCACTTCTTCTTCGTCATCGACGATCAGCAGCGGCCACCGCGCCAACTCGCCTGAAAACTCTTGGGAATCTTCGTCGTCGTCGGCAAAGACCAGATCATCTTCCATCACGGCGCCCCAGGAACATACGGAAAATCGAAAGCGAAACGCGTCCCCTTCCCGAGTTCACTTTCGCAGCTCACGCGCCCGTCCATGGCCTGCGTCGCCAGGTTATACACAATATGCAGTCCAAGTCCGCTGCCACCCTGCCCACGACGCGTCGTGAAGAACGGATCGAAAATCTGCTTGAGATGATCCGGCGGTATACCTCGACCGTCATCGGCAAAATTCATCAGAATTCGATCTCCCGCCCGACGAACGGTCAGCGACATCGTCCCGGGCGTGTCGTCTTTGAAGGCGTGCAGCAGCGCGTTCATGACCAAATTGGTCACAATCTGCGACCAATTGCCAGGATGCCCGGAGATTATCAGGCCCTCCTCGCAGGAGAAATCCAGCGAATGCGGCGTCTTGCGCAGGTTCGGCGCCAGCGAGAGCAAGACATCCTCCAGATAGGGCTTGACCTCGAAGCTGCGCCGCTCGTCGCTGGACTGGTCCACCGCGACCTGCTTGAAACCCTGGATGAGCTCCGCGGCGCGGCGCAGGTTTCCCAGCAGGATCCCGGCGCTGTCCCGAGCCACCTGGATGTAGGCCTCCAGCTGCGATTTCTTGAGTTGGCCGCTGGCCATGCGCTCGGACAGATCGGCCGTCTGCTCCTGCAGATGACTGGCCGCGGTCACGCCAATGCCGATCGGCGTGTTGATCTCATGCGCCACGCCGGCGACCAGGCCGCCCAGCGAGGCCAGCTTTTCGGACACGAGCAGTTGCTCGCGCGCCACCTCGAGGCTCTCCTCCGCCCGCTTGCGCTCGGTGATATCGCGAATCGCGCAGACCACCATGGGCTCTCCATCGGAGACGGTGTGACCAATGGACACATCGATCGGAAACTGCGTGCCGTCCTTGCGACGCCCGATGCCTTCGCGGTCTCCGCGCTCGGACTCGGCTTCAAGCCCGTTGAGCATGCTGTCGATCAATGCGTCGACACGGTGATGCGAGGTCGCGCTGAGTTCCGAGATCGACATGCCGACGAGCTCGGTCGAGCTGTAGCCGAACATCCGCACCATGGCCGGGTTCACCGTCTCGATCACCCCACCCTTGCGCACGGTGACGAGCCCGTCCGGCACGGCGGCGACGATGCTGCGGATCAGGTCTTCGGAGGCACGACGAACCGCCTGCGATTCCTTGACCTCCTTGGCCCGTCGCTCGATGGCGTAACGAATCGTGCGCAGCAGCGCATCGCCATCTTCGTAGTCGCCCTTGACGATGTAGTCCTGCGCGCCCTGCTGGAGCGCGGTCGTGGCGATGGTGTCGTTCTTCAGCCCCGTGAGCACGATGATCGCCGTATCCGGCGCCACCTGTGTGATGGCCTCGATGTTGCCCAGGCCCTCACCGTCCGGCAGCCCGAGATCGAGCAGCACGCAGTCGATGGGCTGCTGCTCCAGCACGTCACGGGCCTCGGACAACCGGGTCGCGTGCTTCACGTCCAGACCGCGCGGAAAATCCGCCATGGACAGGAAGGTTTCGATCAGGCGTGCATCGAATTTGGAATCCTCGACCAGCAACAACCGCATCGGACCGGTGTCCGGGAGGATCGCTCTGGAGGTTGGCAGATCGCTGGTCAAGTCTCTTCCGAATCGTCTGTCAGGCTTAGGGAAGCTCTAATCT
>CALBOV010000005.1 GCA_937896565.1 uncultured Salinisphaerales bacterium | reverse complement strand
TTGTGCCCGCCGTGACCACCACCACGCTTCAAACGCACCGTGCCGCAGGGCAGGTCCAGTTCGTCATGCGCGACGAGCAGTGATTCGGTCGGGAGCTTGTAGAAACTGGCCAGCGCCTGCATGGCCTGGCCGCTGCGATTCATGAAGGTCTGCGGCTTGACCAGCCAGACCTTCTGCCCGCCGAGACTGACCTGTGCCAGCTCGGCGTTCATCTTCTTGTTGGGAGACAGACTGGCGCCCGCCTGGGACGCCAGCCTGTCCACCAGCCACCAGCCCGCGTTATGCCGCGTGCGGGTGTAATCGGGCCCGGGGTTGCCGAGCCCGATGATGGCAGCGATGGACGCTGTCACGGAGCCGGATCAGTCTTCCGACTCGTCCTCGCCGTCAGCGGCTTCATCACCCGCTGCGTCCTCGGCGCCCTCTTCGCCTTCCTCATCGGTCTCGACGGCCGCACGCGGCACGTGAACCGCGGCAACGGTCCAGTTCTCACCGTGCATCTGGGCAACCGACGTCACGCCTTCCGGCAGGGTCAGCTCTTCCAGATGGATGGATTCGTTGACATCCAGTCCGGACACGTCGACCGCGATGTACTCCGGCAGGTTCTTCGGCAAGCACTCGATTTCGAGTTCGTTGCGAACGCGATCCAGCACACCACCGTTGTTCTTGATGCCCGGCGCCGTCTCTTCACCGACGAAGTGCAGCGGCACCGTCATGCGCATGACCTGACCGGCCACGACACGCATGAAGTCGGCGTGGAGGATCTGCGCCTTGGACGGATGACGCTGCAAGTCCTTCAGCACCGCGTTCTCGGCCTTGCCGTCGACTTCGACGCTCAGGATGTGCGAGTAGAACGCCTCGTGTTCCAGATGGCGCAGCATCTCGTTGTGATCGACGGACAGCTGAACAGGCTCCGACTCGCCTCCGTACAGGATGGCCGGGACCCGGCCCGAACGACGCAGACGGCGGCTCGCACCCGTTCCCTGCACCGATCGAGTCTCTGCATGGACGATAAAGTCCTCACTCATGGTGTTTCTCCAGTGGTTAAAAATGCCCTCACTTCCCGCGACCAGGCTTGCGAGGACGGGTTGAAAATCAGTCGATGTAAAGCGAACTGACGCTCTCTTCGTTGGACACGCGCCGGATGGTCTCGGCGAGCATCGTCGCGATGTGCAACTGCCGGATGCGCGGCGAGGCCGCGGCTTCCGGCGACAGCGGGATGGTGTCGGTCACGACCAGCTCATCCAGCACCGAATTGTTCACGTTCTGCACCGCCGGCCCGGACAGCACCGGATGCGTCACGTAGGCGACGACACGCGCGGCGCCATGATTCTTCAGCGCCTGCGCGGCCTGCGCCAGCGTGCCGGCGGTGTCGACCAGGTCATCAACGATCACGCAGGTCTTGCCGCGCACGTCGCCGATGATGTTCATCACCTCGGCCACATTCGCCCGCGGGCGCCGCTTGTCGATGATCGCCAGATCGGCGTCATCCAGGCGCTTCGCGACCGCGCGCGCGCGGACCACGCCGCCCACGTCCGGCGACACGACGATCAGGTCCTCGTACTTCTGCCGCCAGATGTCACCCAGCAGCAGCGGCGAGGCGTAGACGTTGTCCACCGGCACGTCGAAGAAGCCCTGGATCTGGTCGGCGTGCAGGTCCACCGTCAGCACGCGGTCGGCGCCCACGGTGCCGATCATGCTCGCGACCACCTTGGCGGAGATCGGCACACGCGCCGAGCGCGAGCGGCGATCCTGTCGGGCGTAGCCGTAATACGGCATGACCGCGGTGATTCGGCCGGCCGATGCGCGATGCAGCGCATCGATCATCATCAGCAGCTCCATCACGTTGTCGTTGGTCGGCCAGCAGGTCGGCTGGATCACGAACACGTCCTTGCCGCGCACGTTCTCCATCAGCTCGACCATGACCTCGCCATCGGAGAACCGACCGACCACGCATTTGCCCAGCGGGAGCTTGAAGTTGTCGGCAACCTCTTGCGCAAGCACCGGATTGGCGTTGCCGGTGAAAAGCATCAAGGAAGAATCTGTCATCGCTTCGCCTGTGGACGGATGTTCCTGCTGCCACGGCGTCCGACGACCCGTGCCGTGCCCCGCCGAAGCGGGTTCAATGTGTGGCTGGGGCGGCAGGATTCGAACCTGCGAATCACGGGATCAAAACCCGATGCCTTACCGCTTGGCTACGCCCCAAAATCAAATTGTCTCGACGAGCCGCGCAGGTTCGCCGTCTGCCGCTACGCGTCAGACCGGACGCGTCGAACAAACCCGCGGGCTCACTCGGCCCCTTGGTCGAATCGCCTCGATCCGGACCAGATGCCGCAGTGCCAACCGCGCCAGCGCGCCGGCAGCCGGTTCAGGGCTGCGGCAGCGACCGCCGCGTCGTCCACGACGACAAAGACCGCGCTTCCGGTACCGGACATGCGCGGCCTTCCAAATTCTTCAAGCCAATCAAACACTTCTGAAACTTCTGGCGCCTGCTCCAGCACCACGGGTTCGCAGTTGTTGTGTCCGTTGACAACAATCTCCGCAGCCAGCCCGGCCTGCGAGAGGGCCGACATTTTGGTAAGGGGTTGATTCCTTGTCAATTTGGGGTGATTGAACACGGTCGCCGTACTCACGTGCACCGGCGGCACCACGACCAGAAAGTCCGCGTCCGCGACCTGGACCGGCGTGATCCGCTCGCCCACGCCTTCGACCCAGGCCGGAACCGCGTCGATGAAGAACGGCACATCGGCGCCCAGCCGCGCGCCCAGATCGCGCAGCGCATCGCCGTCCAGACCCGCCTCCCAGAGCACGTTCAACGCGACCAGGACCGTGGCGGCATTGCTCGAACCGCCCCCCATCCCGGCACCCGCCGGAATCTGCTTGTCGATGTCGATGGTGATGCCGAAGGGCGCCTCGCCCATTTCGGCCGCAAGCAGCCGGGCGGCTCGAATCGCCAGATCGGCCTCGGGCTCCACATCGTCCAGCCCGCCCGACCGCTCGATCCGAGCATCGTCACGGCGGTAGATGGTGATGCTGTCGCTCAACGTGATCGGCACGAACACGCTTTGCAGCGCATGGTAGCCGTTGTCGTAGCGGCCGGTGATGTGCAGGCACAGGTTGAGCTTCGCCGGCGAAACCCAGCGGCCCAGCATCATCCCGCCGGCCCCGCCGGGGTCGGAAACGTCCAGCGATCCACCAGCACGCGCCAGCGCGTTTCGCCGTTGTCCACGGTCAGCTTCTGGGGCATCGCGAGTCCGGTGTCGGTTGGCGCGTAGGCTTCGTAGTGAATGACCCACCCCGCCTGCTCCAGCGTCTGGAGCTGACCGGCGCCGTTGACCGTGACCGCCGCGGGAACACCGTCAATCGGCAGTCCCAGCGCCCAGGCCTGCAATCCGTCCAGCGGCAGCGTCCAGCCGTATGCGTCTCGCAGCATGCCTTCCGGGTCGCTGGTAACCCACGCGCCGTCGGCGTTGCGGATCTCCACCTGTTGGGGATGCCCGGTCAGCCGTGTGGCACCGGCACCGAACGGCCCGGCCACGTCGATCACGAAGGTTTCATCCGCCTGCTGCCAGCGCACGCGGCCGGAAAATCCGAACAGCCCGGTCGATGCGATCCGCCCGTTGAGCGTCCAGTGCGTCAGCGAGCGCAGCGCCGCCTGACGCTGCGCCCAGGCGCGCTCGTCGGCGGCCTCCTCGCCGGGTTGCACACCCCAGTGGGTGCAGCCGCCGAGCAGCAGAACCGCGACGCAAGCGATGTGAAATCGCCGCCCGGTCGGCCGGCGGAAAACGGAAGTCATGGTCGGACGCGCGAATGCCCGCCTACGGCGACAGTCGCGTGATGGTTTCCTGCAGGGTGCCGTGTTCCGGGTGCTCGGTCAGCGCGGTATCCCAAACCTGCCGGGCCTCGTCACGCTCGCCCATCTTCCACAACACCTCGCCGAGGTGCGCGGCGATCTCGGGATCGCCCAGCAACTCGTAGGCGCGGCGCAGATGCTCCGCCGCGGCATCCAGGTTGCCCAGGCGGAATTCCACCCAGCCCATGCTGTCGATCACCGCCGGATCATCCGGACGCTGCTCCAGCGCACGGGCAATGTACCCCCTGGCTTCCGAGTAGCGCTCGGTGTGGTTGGTGAGGATGTAGCCAAGGGCGTTGAGCGCGCGCGCGTCATGCTCGTCAAGCTGCACCATCTCGCGCAGATCGGCGATGGCCTTGTCCACCTGCCCGAGTTGTTCGTGAGCCAGCGACCGACCGTAGAGCAGATCGGCCTCGGCGGGGTAGGCGACCAGACCCTGCTCGTAGATCTCCAGCGCGGCTTCCGGCCGGTCCGACTGCAACAGGATGTCAGCCTCGACCAGCATCAGCTGCAATTCCATGCCGGGGTTCATGCGCGCCAGCCCTTGGAGATAGGCCTGCGCCTCCTCGACATGGCCGCCGTCGGCCATCAGATAGGCTCGGCGCGTCAGCGCATCCACCTGATGCCGCCCACCGGCGACCCGCCGATACCAGCCACGCGCGGCATCCAGATCGCCCCGTGCCTCGGAGATGCGCCCGAGGTAATAGGCCGCGTCAAACCGCTGCGCCGGCTGCTCGATCAGTTCGAGAAAGTGCCGCTCGGCCAGTTCCAGATTCTTGCGATCCAGCGCCAGCAGGCCGCGGGCGTAGCGGGCCTCGGGGTGTTTGGGATCCTCATCCAGCACGCGATCGAGCTGGACTTCCGCCAGATCCAGCGCCTCGGCCTCCAGCAGCAGACGCGCCAGCGCGAAGCGGGTATCCGGATCGTTGCCGTCCTCGACCAGAGGCTTGACCACCGCGATGCCTTCCAGCACGCGCTTCTGCTTGATCAGCACGCCGGCTTCCAGCAGCGTCGCGTCGTTCCAGTCGGGGCGCAGGGCATGCGCCTTGCGCGCGGCGTCCTGCGCCACATCCCATTCACCGACGTTCATCGCCACCAGACCCAGCGCGTAATGCGCATCGGCACTGTCGGCGTTGGCCTCGACCAGCGGCTGCATGATCGCCATCGCCGGTTCCGGCTGGACATTGTCGCGGACCAGGGTGGTGGCCACGGCGCGCAGCGCGTCGCCCTTGCGCTCGGGTTCGGCCGCGACATAGCTCTCCGCCATGTCCAGCGCAGTCTCGTAGGAACGCGCGCGCACCGCCACGCGGAACGCGGCCTCCTGTGCCTGCACGTTGTCCGGCGCCGCCTTGCGCCAGAGCTGCGAGGCTTCCACCGACAGCGCGCGATCGTTGCTCGCCAGCGCGTAGCGCGTCGCCTCCTTGGCGACATCCGCCTGCCCGGTGAGCTTGGCGGCCTCAAGATATTCCTGCGCGGCAAGCGCCAGTTCACCACGATCGCCCGCCAGCTGACCGGCAAGCACGTGATACATCGCCTGCGCCCGCTGCGGCAGCGGTTCGGCTGGCGGAGTCGGCGGGCCACCGGTGGCCTCGAACAGGGCGTTCAATCGGTCGCCCGGCTCCGGCGCAGTGACGCATGCGGCCAGCAGGGCCGCCGGAATCAGCGTGGCGAGAATTCGCAGTGTCAACATCGTGCTCCTTGGCGCTGACCATCGATCATACCCGACCGTGGCCGCGCTCATCCGTGCCGCCTCCGGGCGTCACCGAGGCGCGTTCGCGATCGTGTCGCTTGTACTGACCACAAGGCATCGCGGACAATTCCGCGCTTCCCCGATTTCTCCCGCGAATGCCCCTCCTCGTCCTCGGCCTCAATCATGCGACCGCGCCTCTTGCGCTGCGGGAGCAAGCGGCGTTCGCCCCGGACGAGCTGGAGCCTGCGCTGAACGAGGCCCGCCAGGTCGAGGGCCTGGAGGAAATCGTCGTGCTGTCCACCTGCAATCGCACGGAGCTGATCACCAGCGGCCAGCACAGCACGGACAGCCTCACACGATGGCTCGGCAGCCGATCAGCGCTGGACGCGGACACCCTGAGCGGCCACGGCTACGTGCTGGAGGATGCGGCGGCCGTACGCCACGTGTTCCGCGTTGCCGCGGGCCTGGATTCCATGGTGCTGGGCGAGCCGCAGATTCTCGGCCAGGTGAAACAGGCCTTCGCCGACGCGGATGCCGCCGAGGCGGTCGGCCCGACACTGCGGCGGCTCTTCCAGAAGGCGAACGAAGCGGCCAAGCGCGCGCGCTCGCAAACCAGCATTGGGCGCAACCCGGTGTCGTTCGCGTTCGCCGGCGTGCGGCTCGCCGAGCAGATCTTCGAGGATGTCACGCAGCAAACCGCCCTGCTGATCGGCGCCGGCGAGATGATCGAGCTGTTCGCCGCGCATCTGCGCGCCCGCGGGCTGCGGCGGTTGCTGTTCTGCAATCGCACGGCCGCGCGGGCCGATGCGCTCGCGCACAAGCATGCCGGCGCCTCGATACCGTTTTCCGAGCTGGACGCCTACCTGCCGGATGCCGATCTGCTGGTGAGCTGCACCGGCTCACCAACGCCCATCGTCACCCGCGCCGCGTTGAAGCAGGCGCTCAAGCGTCGACGCCGACGCCCGGTCTGCGCGCTGGACATCGCCGTGCCGCGCGACATCGAACCCGCCGCCAGCACGCTGGACGACGTGTACCTGTACGCGGTCGACGACCTGCAGGCGATCATTGATCGCAACCAGCAGGCCCGGCGCGACGCCGCCGAACAGGCCGAGGAACTGATCCAGCAGCATGTCGATCAGTTCATGCATTGGGTGCAGACACGGGATGCCGGCGCGGTCGTGGGAGAATTGCGCAAGCGACTAAATCGCGAAGCCGACGAGCTGACCGCGGCGGCGCTGGCCCAGATCGCCCGGGGCGAGGACCCGGCCAAGGTACTGCCGCGACTGGCGCATACGCTGGGTCAGCGCTGGCTGCACACGCCCAGTCGCGCCATCCGCGAGGCGCCGCCGGAGGATCAAGCCGCGCTGCAGGCCGCGGTGAAACGCCTGTTCGACCTGGACAACGACGCATGAACCCCAAGCTGGAACGGAGACTGGAACAACTCGTCGAACGCCACGAGGATCTCGGCCACGAGCTGAGCGATCCCGCCGTGATCGGCAATCAGGACAAGTTCCGCAAGCTCTCCCAGGAGTATGCCCATCTCGGCCCGCTGACCGAGGCCTTCTCCGCATGGCGCGCCTCGGCAACGGAGCTGGAGGAGCTGGAGGTCATGCAGGCCGACAGCGATCCGGAGGTCCGGGCCATGGCCGAGGACGAAGTTGGCGCGGTCACCGACCGCCGCGCCGAACTGGAGCGCGTGCTTTACGGATTCCTCGTGCCGCGTGATCCGCACGACGACTCCAACCTGTTCCTGGAAATCCGTGCCGGCACCGGCGGTGACGAGGCGGCGATCTTCGCCGGCGATCTGCTGCGCATGTATCAGAAGTACGCCGAGACCCGCGGCTGGCGTGTCGAACCGCTGTCGGAAAGCCATGGTGAACACGGTGGTTACAAGGAAGTCATCAGCCGCGTGGTCGGCGCGGGCGCCTATTCGCGGCTGAAGTTCGAATCCGGCGCGCACCGCGTCCAGCGCGTGCCGGAAACCGAATCGCAGGGGCGCATCCACACCTCCGCCTGCACCGTCGCGGTGCTGCCGGAACTGGATGACGTCGAGGCCACCGACATCAACCCGGCCGAACTGCGCATCGACACCTTCCGCGCCAGCGGCGCCGGTGGTCAGCACGTCAACAAGACCGACTCGGCCATCCGCATCACCCACCTGCCCAGCGGCATCGTCGTCGAATGCCAGGACGAGCGCTCGCAGCACAAGAACCGGGCGAAAGCCATGGCGCTGCTGCAATCCCGGCTGCTGGAAATCGAACAGAGCCGGCAGGCTTCCGAACAGGCCGCCTCGCGCAAGTCGCAGGTCGGCAGCGGCGATCGCTCCGAGCGCATCCGCACCTACAACTTTCCGCAAGGCCGCGTGACCGATCACCGCATCAACCTGACCCTGTACAAGCTCGCCGAGATCATGGAAGGCGCGCTGGACCCGGTGATCGACCCGCTGCTCGCCGAATACCAGGCCGAGCAGCTGGCGGCGATCAGCGACGACGCATGAGCAGCTACGGCGACGTGCTGGCCTGGGCGGATGCCCGGTTGAACAACGGCGCGCAGGCCAGACGCCTGCTGGAGGACGCGGCCGGACGCTCGATCACCTGGCTGCTGGCCCATGCCGATGACCTGGCGCCCGACGACCTGCGCCCGCAGATCGAGGACTGGGTGCAGCGCATCCAGTGGGGCGAACCGGAGGCCTACGTCACCGGCGTGACCCACTTCTGGAAGCTGCGCCTGCGCGTCACACCCGACGTACTGGTGCCACGGCCGGATACCGAAACCCTGGTCGAACTGGCCCTCGGCCTCGGCGGGGCCCAGCCGCAGCGCGTCGTCGACCTGGGCACCGGCAGCGGCGCCATCGCGCTGTCGCTGGCCATGGAGAAACCGACCTGGCAAATCGTCGGCACCGACGCCTCGGAAGGAGCGCTGGATGTCGCCCGTCGCAATGCGCTGGATTGCGCGCTCAGCGGCGTGCGCTGGTATTCCGGCGACTGGTACCAGGCGCTGGACCAGATGCGCTTCGACGGCATTGTCAGCAATCCGCCCTATGTCGCGGCGGACGATCCGGCGCTGTCCGACGACGTACTGAAGTACGAGCCGCAGGGCGCTGTCATCGCCGCGGACGATGGCCTGGCCGACCTGAAGACCATCATCGGCCAGGCGCCCGATTACCTGAACGCGCGGGGCTGGCTGGCGGTGGAACATGGCTATCAGCAGGCCGAGCCGGTGCGGGCGTTGTTCGAGGCCGCGGGCTTTGTCGACGTCGGCTGCAAGCGCGATCTGGGCGATCATCCCCGCGTCACGTTCGGCCGGCTGCGTTGACCGACGCCGCCCGCTACGCCCGCCAGATCGTGATGCCGGCGATAGGCGAAGCCGGCCAGCGACTGATCGGCGACAGCCGCGTGGTGATCATCGGCCTGGGCGGTCTCGGCAATCCGGCCGCGACCTATCTCGCCGGTGCCGGCGTGGGCACGCTGGAACTGGTCGACCACGATGCCGTTGCGCTGAGCAATCTGCATCGGCAGTTTCTCTTCCGCGACACCGATCTGGGCCGCCCCAAGGCCGAGGTCGCCACCGAACGGCTCACGGACTACAACCCCGACATCGACGTCCGCGCGCATGTCACGCGGCTGGATGAATCGGTGTTCGATGCCCTGCTGCCCGGCGCCGCTGCCGTGCTGGACTGCACCGACAACTTCCCGACCCGGTTCGCGATCAACGCGGCCTGTGCGCGCCATCGCGTGCCGCTGATACTCGGAGCCGCGATCGGGGTGCAGGGCCAGCTCGGCATCTTCCGCCACGATCTGCCGTCAGCGGGCTGCTACCGCTGCCTGTTCGACGAGACCGGCGAGGCCGCCGAAGCCTGCGAGGATGCCGGCGTACTCGGCCCGGTGGTGGGCATGATCGGCGCGTGGCAGGCCTTCGAAACCCTGCGCCTGCTCATCGAAGACGGCGAAGCGGGCAGCCGCTGGCTGCATTTTGCGCCGGAAACGCGGACAATCCGGGCACACGAGATTCCGCCAGACCCCGCCTGCCCCATCCATGCCTGACGCCCAGCCTTCAACGGACGTGCTTCTGCTGCCGCGCACCACGGCCATCGCGCTGATGCACGCCGCCCAGTTGTCGCCGGATCATCCGATCGCCGGCGTGCTGGCTCTACGCGACGATCAGCCGGCGGACCTGATCCCCTGCCCGACGGATTCGAAAGAGGCGCTGGATGCGGCCTGCTCGCGGGCGGCCGGCAACGGCGGCATCTTCGCCATCTATTACTCCAGACCCACGGCCGCCGCCGAGCCGGAGGACCTGCCGTCGCCCCTGCAAGATGCCGCGACCCGGCATCCACTGCTGATCGTGTCACTGAACACCAAGGGCGTGTTGCAGACCCGGGCCTGGACCCACACCGACACCGGCTTTGTCGAGCGGGAGCTGACGGCCATCGAGCCGCCCACCGCCGCCTGACCAGACGAGACCCATGCGCCTCTCACAATTTCCGATCACCACGACCAAAGAAACGCCGGCCGACGCCGAAATCGTCAGCCATCAGCTGATGCTGCGCGCCGGCATGATCCGGCGGCTGTCCTCCGGCCTGTTCACCTGGATGCCGCTGGGCCTGCGCGTACTGCAACGCGTGCAGACCATCGTCCGCGAGGAGATGCAGCGCGCCGGCGCCGTCGAGCTGCTGATGCCCAGCATCCAGCCCGCCGAGCTGTGGGAGGAATCCGGCCGCTGGTCGAAGATGGGCCCGCTGATGCTGAAGATGCGCGATCGCCACGATCGCGACTTCTGCTACGGCCCGACTCACGAGGAGGTGATCTGCCACCACGTGCGCCAGGACGTGAAGTCCTACAAGCAGCTTCCGCTCAACTACTACCAGATCCAGACCAAGTTCCGCGACGAGATCCGCCCGCGCTTCGGCGTGATGCGCTCGCGCGAATTCCTGATGAAGGACGCCTACTCCTTCCACATCGACCAGCCGTCGCTGGAAGAGACCTACCAGGCGATGCGTGCGGCCTACACTCGCATCTTCGAGCGCATCGGCGTGGACTTTCGCGTGGTACAGGCTGATTCCGGCGACATTGGCGGCTCGCGCAGCGAGGAGTTCCACGTCCTCGCATCCTCCGGCGAGGACGAGCTCGCGGTGGCACGTGACGGTCAGTTCGCGGCCAATGTGGAAGCGGCGGCCACGCTGCCGTCCGACAGTCCCCGCCCCGAGCCGGGCGCGCCGATGCAGCAGGTGGAAACGCCGCATTGCAAGACCATCGAGCAGGTCTCCAATCACCTGGACCTGTCGCCGAAGCAGTGCGTCAAGACCATGCTGGTCATGGGCAAGAACGACAAGCCGCTGGCGCTGGTCGTGCGCGGCGATCACGAGATCAACGACATCAAGGCCGCGAACCACCCCAAGGTGCGCGACCCGTTCACACTGGTTGACGAGGCCGCCGCGCGCGCGACCGTCGGCGCCGGATTCGGATCGGTGGGCCCGGTGGGCCTGTCCATCCCCGTCATCGTCGACCACGCCGCCGCCGCGCTGGCGAATTTCGCCTGCGGCGCGAACGCCGACGGCATGCACCTGATCAACGTCAACTGGGGCCGCGACCTGCCCGAACCCGAGGTCGCGGACCTGCGCACGATTCGCGACGGCGACCCCAGCCCCACCGGCGAAGGCCCGGTGCAGCTGGTGCGCGGCATCGAGGTCGGCCACATCTTCCAGCTCGGCCGCAAGTACACCGAAGCGATGAACGTGACCGTCCTCGACGCCGACGGCCGCGAGGTCCATCCGGAGATGGGCTGCTACGGCATCGGCGTGACCCGCGTGGTCGCCGCCTGCATCGAGCAATGCGCCGACGACAAGGGCATCGTCTGGCCGGCGTCCGTCGCGCCGTTCCAGGTGGTCATCGCCCCGATCGGCGGCAAGAAGAGCGATCGTCCGATCCAACGCGCCAACGAGCTGTACGAAGCGCTGCTGGAGCGCGGTGTCGATGTCGTGCTGGACGACCGCAACCTGCGCCCAGGCGTGATGTTTGCAGACCAGGAACTGATCGGCATCCCGCATCGCATCGTCGTGGGGGACCGCGCGCTGGATCGCGACGTGCTGGAGTACAAGGCCCGCGATGCGGAGGAAGCGACCGAAATCGCGAACAGCATCGATGCCGTGCTCGAAGCGATCGGCGGTTAGTCTCGCGCTGGTTCTGATGCTGGGCGGCGGCGCTGCGCACGCCCAGGTCATGGAGCCCGATCCCGGCGTCCGCGCCGCGCTGATGGAGGCCGTGGCCGAGGCCGACAGCTTCGACCACCCCTTCGATGCCGAGGTCTGGCTGCTGGACATGGCCACGCGGCTGGACGCCTACGACGCCGCCTACGACGACGGCCTGGAGATTCTCCGCGTCGCTCACCGCGAGGCCAGCCGCGCCGAACTGCCGCCGGAGCTGGTGCTGGCGGTGATCGACATCGAAAGCCGCTTCGACAAGTTCGCGATCTCCCATGCCGGTGCGCTGGGCCTGATGCAGATCATGCCGTTCTGGCTGGAGGAGATCGGCCGTCCCAACGACAACCTGTTCCAGATCGAGACCAACCTGCGCTACGGCTGCGCCATCCTCAAGCACTATCTCGACCGGGAAAATGGCGACCTGACACGGGCGCTGGCCCGCTACAACGGCAGCCTGGGCAAGACCTGGTACCCGGAGCGGGTGCTGGAGGCGCTGTCGCGCCGCTGGTATCAGCGCTGATCCGCCACGCCCGGGCAGTCAGGCCCTAGTCACCCTCGACGCGGATCGGCCCGATCCGGACCTGGCCGCTGTGCAAACCGCCGGATTCGCGCAAGGCCTCGTAGGTCGCGTCCACGGTGGGGTGTTTGGGAATCTCCAGATCCATGCCGATGCGCAGCGCCGACGGGCTGGGCAGCCGGTCCGCGTTCGCCCGATAAATCAGCGGCCACAGGAATCCGTTGTCGTAGACCTCCGGCCGCGCCGCGATTCCCCAGAGCGTATCCCCGCGCGCCACCCGGTAGATGATTTCAGCGATGCGGGTCGACTGGTTCAGATGCGCCAGCAGGTCGTAGGCACGGCGCGCGTCACCGGCCAGCAGCGCGGCGTCGGCCTCGCGCAGCGATGCCGCCTGGGCCTGGTCGAGCACCGTGCGCTGGCGCAGCTCTTCACGCTCGTTGCGCGCCAGCTCGACGAAGCGCTGGTTCAGCGCCGCCTCGGCGCGGGCCTGCGCCGCACGGGCCAGACGATGCGCGCGCAACACCTGCCCGAGCCGGGCCGCGGACTCGGCGCGTTCCAGCAGGGATTGCGCCTCCCCGACCTCCGCATCACGCAGCGTGGCTTCCCGCACCGCGCGATGCGCCGCCGTCAGCGCGCCCCCGGCCTCCACCGACTGCACCGGGACGACAGCCGGTGCGGCCGGCTCGGGCGATACGACGGGCGCCGGCTGGCGCTGCCCGACACAGCCGGCCAGCAGCCCGCAGATCGCCAGGTGACGCAGCACTGTCGTGGACAGGATTCCGATTTGAGTTACCCGCATGGGCGGGTATTCTGCCGCACCCACGCCCTTGCCACCCCGTCCGCGCCGCTGCCATGAGCACCCGAATCCTGATTCTCTACTACTCCCGCCACGGCGCGACGGCCGCGATGGCCCGACACATCGCCCGCGGCGTGGACTCGGTGACCGGTTGCGAGTCCGTGCTGCGCACCGTTCCGAAGGTGTCCCCCGATTTCGACCCGTCAGCCGACGACCTCCCTGCCGACGGGCCGCCCTATGTCGACCCCGAGGATCTTGCCGACTGCGACGGCCTGCTGCTGGGCTCGCCAACCCGCTTCGGCAACATGGCGGCACCGCTCAAGTATTTTCTGGACACGACATCGGGCGACTGGCTGTCCGGCACGCTGGCCGGCAAGCCGGCGGGCGTGTTCACCTCGACCAGTTCACTGCACGGCGGTCAGGAAAGCACCCTGCTCGCGATGATGCTGCCACTGCTGCATCACGGCATGCTGATCTGCGGCATTCCCTACCAGGAGCCAGGCCTGACCCGAACAACCTCCGGCGGCACGCCCTACGGCGCCACGCATGTCGCCGGGGCCCAGGGCGACCGCAGCGTCGACGACATCGAAGCGGAACTGTGCCGCGCGCAGGGCCGTCGGATCGCCGAGCTGGCCAGGACGCTGGCCCGATGATGCGCTGGAGTCCGCTTGCCCGCGCCCTCGCCCTGCTCGGCTGGGCCGCGACGATTCTGACCCTGCTGCTGTGGTTCGGCTGGCTCTCGACCATGCCCTACGGCTGGGGCATCGCCATCGTGCTTTGTCTGCCGCTGTTCGCGGCCGGGCCGGGATTGTGGAAACGCCGCGGCTACACCTACGCCTGGTGCAGCCTGCTGTCGCTGGCGTACATGGCGCTGGGCCTGATGGAAGTGTTCGCGACATCGGTCGGGCGTACACCGGCGATGGCGCATCTGCTGGCCGCGGTGGCGCTGTTCCTGGGCTGCGTGCTGTACCCGCGATTGAGCAATCGCGAGCAGGGACCGGCGTCGGCTACCGCTCCAGAAGATCCCGCACCAGGGGAATCGTGACCTCGCGCTGCGCCGCCAGGCTGGCGACGTCGATCGCCTCGACCAGCGCGACGACGGCGGGCGCCGATCGCGAGACGCGACGCAGCACGTAGCGGGTCACCGACGCGGGGCAACGCAAGCCGCGGACCGCCAGGCGTTGTTCAAACAACGCGCCCAATCCGGTCTCGTCCAGCGATTCCAGCCGATGCAAGGCCGCCCAGCGCAGGCGCGAACGCAGATCGGGCGTGGCGAACTCCACCGCATCGGGATGCCGTGACAGGCTCGCCACCCAGCGCCCGGACTCGACCCTCGCCTGGTCGATCAGGCGCAGCAATGCCAGCTCCCAGTCCCGCTCGCCCGCCACCGCGTCCACGTCGTCCAGGCCGACGAAGTCCAGACCACCGAAGGCGTCGAGCATGTCCGGGCCATGGTCGATGAGCTGACGCATCGGCAACCAGGCCCGGCGACCGGGCTGGCGGCTGGCGGCCTGCAGCAGATGGGTCTTGCCGCTGCCGGGCGGGCCGACCAGCACCAGCGGCTGATCACCCTGGCGCAGCGCGTCGACCACGGCGGCATTGGCGCCGGGAACAAAGCTGGCGAACTCGGTAGCCTCGGCGAGTTGCAGACCCAGCGGAAGCTGGGGCGTGTTCATCCGTCGCCGCGATAAAGGCTGCTGGTGAGCCACTGCCGAGTCGCGAATCGGACCACGACCGCGATCGCGGCCGCCGCGGGCAACGCCAGCAACACGCCGACAAACCCGAACAACTGCCCACCGGCGAGCACGGCGAAGATCACCGCCACCGGGTGCAGGCCAATCCGGTCACCAACCAGCAGCGGGGTGAACACCGTCGACTCCAGCAGCTGCCCGACGCCGAACACGACCGCGACACCGACCAGCGGCAGCCATTCCGCGGATTCGATCAGCGAGGCCAGCACCGCCAGCAGAATCCCGACGATGAAACCGAGGTACGGCACGAAGCTGACCAGGCCCGCGATCAAACCGATCAGCAGCGCCAGATCCAGCCCGACGATCCACAGGCCGACGATGTAGACCACCGCCAGACACAGCATGACCAGCAGCTGTCCGCGGATGAAGGCCGACAGCACGTCATCGGTTTCCACCGCCAGCTCGCGCACCGTCGGCATCCAGCGGCGCGGAATCAGCTCGGCGATCCGCTCGATCAGGCGATCCCAATCGCGCAGCAGGTAGAAGGTGACGACCGGTATCAGCGCCAGATTGCCGATCAGCGCGATCGCCGCACCGCCCGACTTCGTCAGCGATCCCCAGAGCCCTGCCGCCATACCGCCAGCCTGGCTCCAGTGCTCGGTCACGAACTGGCGCAGACTGTTGATATCGAAACGGAAATCTTCCGGCAGCGTAATGCCCATCGCCGGCAGCCAGCGATTCTGGATCGCGTCGATCAGGTCCGGCACGCGCCGGCTCACGGTCACGATCTGCTCCTGCAGCATGGGCACCAGCAACAGCGCGAGAATCACCGCGGCCAGCGTCAACGAGGCGAACACGATCGCGACACCGGCCGTGCGCGGAATCCGCACCGCCTCCAGCCGGTCGACCAGCGGGTCGCCCAGATAGGCGAGCCCGGCGCCGAACACGAACGGCGTCAGAATCGGGCTGAGCAGCCAGACGCCGACCAGCACCCCGAGCAGGGCGCCGAATCCGACCATCATCCGAATCCGGGGCGTCATCGGTTGAGCGCGTAGCGCATCGGGGCACCGGGACCGAGCAGGTCATCATCCGGCGCGACGTAGTCGTCGGCGACCAGCACCCGACCGAGATCGATGGACTGCCGGAGCTGCTCGCGCGTGGCCGTGGTGTGCAGGCGGTAGATGATGCCGCCGGCACCGGCCTCGACCAGCGTGACGGCGGTCACCGGCGGCAGGTCGGTGAGGAAATTCAACACCCGCCCGTAGTCGTCCAGGGAACGCACACCGGTGACCGCCAGCTCCACACGGCTGTCGACACCATCCGCGGTCCCGCCGCCAATGCCGTATTGCGCCAGCAGCCGCCGGCCGAGCGTGCGCGCCCCACCGGCCAGCAGCGCTTCCAGCGAAGCGTCGGTTTCCTGCCAGCTCGTGGACTGCGAGCCGGCATCCAGCATCGCCCAGCGCGCCGACCACAGGCTGCCCTCGCGTTCCACCCGGCCGACCAGGACCTTGGCGGGGTCGTAGCGCCCGGAGGCCCGCATGATCTCGTCGGTGAACAGGCCCTGAATGTCAGCCGGCCGGATCGCCCGCTGATCGGACAAGTCCATGCTCGGGAACACTAGGGGCAGTCCCAACCTGCCGGCTTCCGACACGAAGGCCTCGGCCTGATCGCGCTGCTCGCCGCTGACGATCTCGCCACGATCCAGCGTCAGCCAGATCAGGGTCAGCGGACGCCGCGACGGCCACGGCGTGAATCCGGCGTCGCGCAGCAGCATCTGCACGGCGCGCGGATCGAAACGGGCGATGAAGCGATAGCGGGTCGGCGGCGGTTCCGCGGGCACCGGGTTCGTGATGGCGGCTTCCGGCGTCTCGGCGTCATCCTGCGTTTCCGGCTCCGGCATCTCCACCGGAATCGGCTCGAAGCGATAAAGCGTGACCAGTTCCTGAGCGCGGTCCAGCAGCAATTCCGACTGCGGCGACTGCATGACGCCGTCCGAGCCCATGGTCTTGACCAGCACCTTGGCGAACACCTGACGCAACGCGGCCTGGCGCGTGGCTTCGTCGCGGTCGGTGGTCACGACTTCGCCCTCGTAGAGATCGGGCACGACGACGGAAGCCGCGGGAGCGGCCATCGGAAGAGCCAGCCCCAGGGCCAGCACGGTCAGATAGATCAGGCGCATGGTTTACAATTGTACCCACTCCCCGCCGCGGACAGGCGCGTTGGTCGCGGATTCTCCGGCTCGCGACCATGCCGTCCGGCGGGTTCATCGTTTTGCTCACGAGAACCCTCCCATGTCAGGACTGACCTACCGCGACGCTGGCGTTGACATCGATGCCGGCAACGCCCTTGTCGACGCGATCAAACCGGCCGTGGCGGCCACGCAGCGTCCCGGCGTGCTGGGCGGCCTGGGCGGATTCGGCGCGTTGTTCGAACTGCCGGTGGACCGCTACCGCCGGCCGGTGCTGGTCTCCGGCACCGACGGCGTCGGCACCAAGCTCAAGCTCGCCATCGAACTGGGCGACGTGTCCGGCGTGGGCGTCGATCTCGTCGCGATGTGCGTCAACGACATCCTCGTCGGCGGTGCCGAACCGCTGTTCTTCCTGGACTACTACGCAACCGGCAAGCTGGACACCGAGCAGGCGGCCACGGTCATCCGCGGCATCGCCAGGGGCTGCGAGCTGGCCGGCTGCGCGCTGGTCGGCGGCGAGACGGCGGAAATGCCGGGCATGTATGCCGCCGGCGATTTCGACCTCGCCGGATTCTGCGTCGGCGTGGTCGAGCGCGATGCGATTCTCGACGGCAGCCAGGTCGGCGATGGCGACGTGATTATCGGCCTGGCGTCATCGGGCGTGCATTCCAACGGCTTCTCGCTGGTCCGCAAGCTGATCGAGGTCAGCGGCGTGGACCTGAACACCGCGCTTCCCGGCGAGACCCGCAGCCTGGGCGAAGTCCTGCTCGCGGCCACGCAGATCTACGTGCGCTGCGTGCTGGACATGCTGGCCCGTTCGACCGTCCACGGCATGGCCCATATCACCGGTGGCGGCCTGCTGGAGAACGTGCCGCGCTCGCTACCGGACGGCTGCCAGGCGATCATCGACACCAACGCCTGGCCGCGCAGCCCGCTGTTCCAGTGGTTGCAGGAGGCCGGCGACATCGCCCACGACGAAATGCACCGCACGTTCAATTGCGGCATCGGCATGACGTTGATGGTGCCGCAGCAGGCCGTGGACGCCGTGCTCGCCATCGCCGCTGAACACGACATCGACGCCTGGCGCATCGGCCGGATCGTCGCCGGCGAGCGCAAGGTACTGCTGGACGGATGAACCCGAGCCAACCGGCGCGGCTGGTCGTCCTGATTTCCGGCACGGGCCGTAACCTCCAGGCGCTGATCGATGCCGCCGAGCGCGACGACCTTCACGCCCGGATCGTGCTGGTCATCTCCAACCGGCCGGGCGTTCAGGGTCTGGCGCGGGCCGAGGCGGCGGGCATCGCCACGCAAACCATCGATCATCGCGACTACCCCACCCGCGAGGCCTTCGATCAGGTGCTCGGCGACGCCATCGCCGCGGTCGAGCCCGACATCGTCGCGCTGGCGGGCTTCATGCGCATCCTCACCGCGGAGTTCATCCGCCGATTCGAGGGGCGCATGCTGAACATTCACCCATCGCTGCTGCCCAAGTACCGTGGCCTGCAGACCCACCGGCGGGCGCTGGAGGCGGCGGATCACTGGCATGGGGCCAGCATCCACTTCGTCACCGAGGAACTGGACGGGGGCCCCGTGGTCCTACAGGGCCGGATCGCCGTCGAGCCCACCGATACCGAGGAGACGCTGGCCAGACGCGTGATGGAAAACGTGGAATTGCAGATCTACCCGGCGGCTGTCCGCTGGATGGCGGACGGGCGGCTGCGTCTGCGCGACCACGTCGCCTGGCTGGACGACACCCAGCTTCAGACGCCGGCCCTGTGGCCACTCGAGGAATCGACCGAGGATTCCCCCACCCCTTGACCGACAAGGACTCCTGCCATGACTCGAATCCTACTGATCGCCGCGAGCCTGCTGCTAAGCGCCCAGGCGCCGGCGCAAGACACCGACGCCACTGGTGCGAGCAACGCGGCATTCGCGCCCTGGAAGGCGTCCTACAGCCTGACCCGCGGCCCGCTGACGCTGGGCCACGCCGAATTCGAACTGGTCGACGATGACGGCCAGAACTGCCATGTCTATCGTTACGACGCCAAGCCGGTAGGGCTCGCACGCCTGTTCATCGGCCAGTTGCACGAGGTCAGCGAATTCTGCGTTCGCGACGGCGTCATCCGCACCCAGCGCTTCGAGTTCCGGCGTGACGACGAACCCGAGGACAACTTCGTGCTGAATTTCGACTGGGACGCTCTGACGGTCACCGGCCCGGGCGACAAGGAACGCCAGATCCCGGAGGATGCGATGGACCGGCTCGCGATCCAGCTCGCGGTGCGCGACCTCCTGGTCAGCCACCCCGACGCGCTGCCCACCGAACCGCGCAACTTCACCATGATCGAGGACGACCGCATCAAGACCTACACGATGCAGGTCAAGGGCCGTGAAGTGGTCAAGACGCCGGCGGGCGAGTTGCAGGCGATTCGCGTCGAACGCGTCAAGGACCCGAGCAAGACGACCATCTTCTGGGTCGCGCCGGAACTGGGCTACATCCCGGTCCGCGTCGAGCAGCGCAAGAACGACTCCGAGGTGCTGTCCATCGCATTGCGCAAGCTGCCGGAACTGCCTGTCTCAGTGTCCGCGAACGCGCCGTAAAGCCGTCCCTGCATGCTCCGATGGCTGCTCAGACTGACCGGCGCGCTGCTCGGTCTGCTCGCGGCGGCCGCGCTGGTCCTCAAGCTCGTCTACGGCGGTGGTGGAGCCTTTCCCGACCGGACCACGGCCGCGGCCCTGCCCGACGGCACCCTGGAGATCGTCGCGGAGCTGGACACGCCGCCCGGCAATGTCGCGGTCTCGCGCAACGGTCGGTTGTTCCTGACCCTGCACCCCGAGGCGCGGCCGGACATCAGCGTCATCGAATGGGTCGACGGACAGGCCAGGCCCTGGCCGTCCGAGGCGTTCCAGCATCCCAGTGGAGATGACGACGGCTTCCGCAACGTGCTGTCTATCCGCATCGACCGTCAGGATCGGCTGTGGGCCCTGGACAACGGCCATCACGGTCTCGACCACCCGGCCCTCTACGGCTTCGACCTGAGCTCCGGGGCACTCGTCCACCGCTACCGCTTCTCGCGCGAGATGGCGCCGCTGGGCTCACATCTCAACGATTTCCAGGTGAGTCCGGACGGTCGGACGATCTACATCGCCGATGCCAGCCTGTTCCGCAAAGACCCGGCGGTGCTGGTCTACGACATCGACGCCAAGCTGGCCCGCCGGGTCATCGAGCATCATGAAAGCGTCGTACCCGAACGCTACGTGTCGATGGTGCAGGGCCGGCGCATGGAGGCCTTCGGACTGGTCGCGATCCGGCCCGGTGTCGATTCGATCGCGCTGTCCCGCGACGGCCGCTGGCTGTACTTCGCCCCAATCACCAGCAACCATCTCTACCGCGTCGCCACGCGCTATCTCGACGATCAAGCGCTGGAGCCCGCCACCGTCGCCGGCCGCGTCGAGCGCTACGCGCTCAAGACCATGAGCGACGGCATCACCACCGACGACGCCGGCAACATCTACCTGTCCGACCCCGAGCACTCGGCCATCATCGAACTCGACACCGAACGGGAACTGACCACGCTGATCCGCGATGAGCGCCTGCGCTGGCCCGACGGCTTTTCATTCGGCCCCGATGGTTGGCTTTACGTCACCGGTTCAGCGCTCAATCAGGTCATTGCCCGCCCACCAGACTCGGTGGCCGAGCACGCGCCCTACCCCGTGTTTCGCTTCAAGCCCGGCCCATCGGCCGCGGCCGGGCACTGAGAGCTTGTCCGTGAATCGACGGTTCAGGGGTAGCCGCCGGTCGCCTCCACCCACCGCCCGGCCCATTCCGACAGCGGCTTGTAGACCTCCAGCAGATCACGCCCGAATGCCGTCAGCGCGTAGCCATCGGCCTGCCGCTCGACCAGACCGGTCGCGACCAGGTCCTTGATCCGCTGGTTCAGCACGGTGGGTGAAATGTCACCGCAGGCCTGTTGAAGCTGGCGGAAGCTCAGCGGATCACCACGCAGTTCCCAGATCACGCGCATCAGCCATTTGCGACCCAGCAACGCGACGATTTGAGCGATCGGTGGTGAGGACATGTCTCGATCCATGAGCGGACGAACGGTGCTTGCCTGGCCGCTACACATTGAGTAGCGTTTATCGCTACACTTCCAGTAGCAAAACTATCATGGACGCACCGAGACTCAAACCATTACCGCCACCCTATTCCGCCAAGGCCCAGGCCATGCTGGATGCGCTGCTGCCCGACGGCATGCCCGTGCTGAACATCTTCGCCACGGTGGCCCACAACCCGCGGGTACTGGAGCGCATGCTCGCCGGCGGCTTGCTGGACAAGGGGTCGATCAGCCTGGCCGATCGCGAACTGGTAATTCTGCGCAGTTGCGCGCGCTGCCGGGCCGAATACGAATGGGGCGTGCACGTCGCCGGCTTCGCCGCGGCGGCCGGCCTGAGCCGGGAGCAGGTGGAGGACACCGTGTGTCAGGCCATCGACCCGAACCTGTGGACCGACAAGCAGCGCTGCCTGATCGGCTGTGTCGATGCCCTGCACGAGCGGCAGTCGATTCCGGACACCCTGTGGGCCCGGCTCGCCGAGCATTATGCCGATGATCAACTGGTGGAGATCGTCATGCTCGCCGGGCTTTATCACGCCGTGAGCTTCGTGGTGAACGCATTGCGCGTGGACCACGAACCCTCGGCACCGCGGTTTCCCTAGGTCTTCGGCAGCGTCACGCCGCGCTGGCCCTGGTACTTGCCGGCGCGGTCCCCGTAGGACACATCGCAGATCTCGTCGGATTCCAGGAACAGCATCTGCGCCACGCCCTCGTTGGCGTAGATCTTCGCCGGCAGCGGGGTGGTGTTGGAGAACTCCAGCGTCACGTGGCCCTCCCACTCGGGTTCCAGCGGCGTAACGTTGACGATGATGCCGCAGCGCGCATACGTGCTCTTGCCCAGGCAAATCGTCAGCGTGCTGCGCGGGATGCGGAAGTACTCGATGGTCCGCGCCAGCGCGAAGGAATTGGGAGGGATGATGCAGCAGTCACCCTGAAAGTCGACGAAGCTTTTCTCGTCGAAGGCCTTGGGGTCGACGATGGCCGTATTGATGTTGGTGAAGATCTTGAACTCGTCCGCGCAGCGCACGTCGTAGCCATAGCTGGACACGCCATAGGAGACGATGCGCTGCCCGTCGACGGCGCGCACCTGCGTGTCCGCGAACGGCTCGATCATTCCCTGCTCGGACGCCATGCGCCGGATCCAGCGATCGGACTTGATGCTCATCTTCCCCTGCCTGCCTCGGTTGGTCGTTGAATCACGAACGTCGCTCTAGTCGTCGACGATGACGATGTCCGGAAAGCGCGAGCCCTGACCCTGCACCCGCCCGGCCAGCCCGGCCGCGGTTCGGCGTGCGATCTCGCGGTAGGCCTGCGCGTTGTCCGACGCCGGCTCGGCGATCACGGTCGGCCGCCCGCCGTCGGCCGCGAGCTGAATCGCGGCATCCAGCGGCAACTGGCCCAGCACCGGCACGCCAGTGGCCTCGGCCAGCCGCTGGCCACCGCCTTCGCCAAAGATGTGGCTGACCTCGCCGCAGTTGCCGCAGCGGTGGTAGGCCATGTTCTCGATCACGCCCAGCACCGGCACCTGCACCTTGCGGAACATTTCCAGGCCCTTGCGGGCGTCGAGCAGCGCGATGTCCTGCGGCGTGGTCACGATCACCGATCCGCTCACGGGAATCCGCTGCACCAGCGAGAGCTGAGTGTCGCCGGTGCCCGGCGGCAGGTCGATGATCAGGTAGTCCAGCTCCGGCCACTGGGTTTCGGTCAGCAGTTGCTGCAGGGCCTGGGTCACCATCGGGCCGCGCCAGATGGTCGGCTCCGAGGCATCGATCAGGTAGCCGATGGACATGGTCGCCAGCCCATGCGCCATCACCGGCAGCATGGTCTTGCCGTCCGGCGACTGGGGCCGTTCGCTGGTGCCCATCATCCGTGGCTGGCTGGGGCCGTAGATGTCGGCGTCCAGCAGCCCCACACGGCCACCATCGGCGAGCAGCGCCAGCGCCAGGTTGGCCGACACGGTGGACTTGCCCACGCCGCCCTTGCCGGAGGCGACAGCAATGATGTTGTGAATCCGCGCCAGCGGACGCAGGCCGGCCTGCACCGCGTGCGTGCCGATCTCCGTGCTCAGACTGACATTGACCGGACGACCGGCGGCCCGCGAGCAGATGGCTCGCAGGTGCTCCAGCGTCGCCTCGTGACGGTCGCCGAGATGAAAGCCCAGCACCAGATCCAGCCGCTGGCCGTCGTTGACGCGGACGGCTCCGGCACTGATCCAGTCACTGTCGAGATAGGGAATCCGGTCGGCCGCCAATGCGGCGGCAATGGCCTCGGTGGAAATGGTCAAGACTCCTGGGTTGCTGCCTGAGCGCGGCCGGTCGGTCCGCCGACCGCGGCTGGCGCGCGAGTGTATCACCCGGTCGGACCGTTCCCTGGCTCGGGTAGACTTGCCGGTATGCATCGAGCGACTGATTGCGCCGAAAATCCCGCGTTCCCGACCCTCCGGCGACGGGCACGCCCCTGATGTTCCGCTTTCGTCCGCGGTCCATGCTCACGCTGGTCGCGACGGGCTACCTGCTCGTCGCGATGCCGCTGATGGTCGCGATTCCGGTCGCCTACCGGTCGGTGGGCGACCTGACGCAGCAGTCCCAGCGCCTGGTCGCGGACACGGCCTCGCTGGTGGACCTGGGCGCGGCGTTGGGCGACCAGCTGGACGCGCTGGACCGAGCCGCCCGTCAGTACGCCATCCTGCAGGACGACGAGGGTCTCCAGGTCGTCCGGGAGCGCATCGCCACGGTCGAGACCACGCTGGATGCGCTGGGCCTGTTCCCCGACGCGATTTCCCTGCTGCCGCTGATCACCATCCGCGAGACCATCGAGCAACTGCCCGAGGAGCTCCAGGGTGGTCTGCCCGATGCGCGCGGAGCGCTGGCGGATCTCGGCAACCTGAACCTGCACCGGCGCAGTGTGGTTCGCGAGATCAACGACTACGTCGACCAGGAAGTCCGCGCCGTCAACGAACAGGCCGACCGGGCAAGGCGGCAGCTGGCCCTGCCAACCGTGGCACTGATTCCCGCGTCCATCGCGCTGGCGATCATCTTCACCTACCTGACCGTGCGCCCGATCCGGCAGTTCTCCGTGGCGATTCGTCGCATGGGCCGGGGCCGGCTGGATCGGCCGGTCGAGGTGGAGGGGCCGGCCGAACTGGTGGAACTCGCCCGCCAGCTCGACTGGATGCGTCAGCAGCTGCTGGCGATGGAACAGGAAAAGGATCGCTTCCTGCAGCACATGTCGCACGAGCTGAAGACGCCGCTGTCCAGCTTCATGGAGGGCCTCGCGCTGCTGCATGACGGCGTGATCGGCACGCCGAGTCCGGAACAGCTGGAGGTGCTGGACATCCTGTCCGTAAGCGCGGACCAGCTGAAGCGGCTGATCGAGAACCTGCTCAAGTTCCACGCCTGGGCCGACGCCACGCAAACCCCGGAGATGGAACCGATCCGCCTGCGCGCGCTGGTGGACAAGGTTCTGACGGGCCATCGGCTCGCCGCCCGGGCCAGCCAGTTGAAAATCTCCAACGAGACCCGAGATATCGGCATCCTGGGTCATGCCGACAGTTTGCAGCTCGCAGTGAGCAATCTCGTGTCCAATGCCATCAAGTATTCGCCCGAGGGCGGCGAGGTAATCGTCCGTGGAGGCGAGAACGAAGATGCCTGGTGGCTGTCTGTGGAAGACAGCGGCCCGGGCGTGGATCTGGCGGATCGGGACACGATCTTCCAGCCGTTCGTCCAGGGCTCCCGCAGCGGTCGCGGTCCGCTGGCCGGAAGTGGCATCGGTCTTGCCGTGGTCGCAACCTGCATGCGTAGGCATGGCGGGATTGTCCACGTAGACTCCGGCCCGAACGGCGGGGCCTTGTTCACCCTGCAGGCACCAAAAACACTATGAAAGCAGGCTTGGTCGGACTCGCGCTGGCGGGCAGTTTGTTGATGGTCGGATGTGGCTTGCTGCCGCAGAAATACCCGGGCGCGACCCCGCCCGGTGCCAGCGGACCCATCATCAGCACGTCGGACGCCAAACCGCGCGACGGTGTCTACGGCTGCCCCGGCCTGTTCACCTTCGCGGCGACGATGGCGAGCTACACGCCCACGCAGCTGGAAGCGGCGGCCGATGGCCTCCGATTCGCCGAGGACAGCGGCATGCCGCCCTGCGATCACGCCCGCCTGGCGCTGCTGACCGCCCGGCCCGGACACCCGGCGTTCGACGCCACGCAGGCCGAAACGCATTTCGCGGCCTTGCTGGACGACGACATCCAGCTGGACAACTGGAGCGAGCGCCTGCTGATTTCGGCGCGGGATACACTGAGGGCCTGGAACGCGGAACAACAGACGCTGCACACCCGTGTCACCCGACTGGAAGCGGAAGCCACCGCCAAGGACCGGACGATTCAGAACATGAAGGAACAGATCAACGCCTTGACCTCCATCGAGCGATCCACCGACCGGGACTACGCGGAATGAGTGACCCGACAATCCTGCTGGTCGATGACGATGACGGGCTGCGACGGCTGCTGGCGATGCGCCTGGGCTCCGCGGGATTCGAGGTTCAGCAATCGGAAAGCGCCGAGGCGGCGCTGGCGAGCGTACGCCGTGAGCGGCCCTCGATCGTCGTCACCGACCTGAAGATGGACGGCATGGACGGCATGGGCCTGCTGGAGCACCTGCGCGAGCACTATCCCGGCCTGCCGGTGATTCTGCTCACCGCCCACGGCACGATTCCGGACGCCGTGGAAGCCACGCAATCCGGCGCCTACGACTTTCTGACCAAGCCCGTCGATCACGCCGAACTGATCGATCGTGTGCGCAGCGCGGTCGCGCAGTCATCGGCCGATGGCGACCAGGAATGGGCCAGCGACATCATCACCGCCAACCCGGGGATGCTGCAGGTCCTGGAAGACGCGCGCCGGGTCGCCGAGACCGATTCCAGCGTGCTCATCCAGGGTGCCAGCGGCACCGGCAAGGAAGTGCTGGCCCAGGCGCTCCACAACGCCAGCCCACGTGGCAAGAAACCGTTCATCGCGATCAACTGCGGAGCGATTCCGGCCGACCTGCTCGAATCCGAGCTGTTCGGGCACACCAAGGGTTCGTTCACTGGCGCGACCCGCGACCACACGGGCCTGTTCCAGTCCGCCGAGGGCGGTACGGTGTTCCTGGACGAGATCGGTGACATGCCGATGGAGTTGCAGGTCAAGCTGCTGCGCGTGTTGCAGGAGCGGCAGATCCGCCCGGTGGGCAGCGCCCGGTCGATCAACGTCGACGTGCGCGTGCTCTCGGCCACCCATCAGGACCTGGGCAAGGCCATCAGCGAGGGCCGGTTCCGCGAGGATCTGCTGTACCGGCTCAACGTCGTCACGCTGCACTTGCCGCCGCTGGACGAACGCCGCGAGGACATCCCGCTGCTGGCCGATCATCTGCTGGTCCGGCTGACGCGCAACACGCGCCGCAAGGTGCTGGCGCCCGAGGCGCTGGAGTGGCTGGTCGGCGCCGACTGGCCGGGCAACATCCGCCAGCTGTCCAATGTGCTGGAGCGCTGTGTCGCGCTGGCGCCCGGGCGGGTGATCGATGCCGAACTGGTCCGCCGCGCGCTGGGACAGGCCGCGCATCGCATCACCCCGCTGGCGGAGGCGCGCGACGAGTTCGTGCGCGACTATCTGGTCAAGCTGCTGAAGATCGCTGGCGGCAACGTGTCGCAGGCCGCGCGGATGGCCGAGCGCAACCGCACCGAGTTCTACAAGCTGCTCGCCCGCCACGACGTGGATCCGGGCGACTTCAAGGAATGATCAGCGGACTCTGGCTGCTCGGCGCGGCGGCCGTCAGCTTTCCTCCCAGCATCGGTCAGCCGATCGAGCGGATCGTCACCGCCGAGGACACCGTCGTCGACATGGCGCGCCGCTTTCGCGTGGGCTTCCAGGAAATCCGCCTGGCCAACCCGGGCATCGATCCCTGGCTGCCCGGCACCGGGCGCACTGTGATCCTGCCGGCCCAGCACCTGCTGCCCCGCTGGTCGGCGCCGGACCCGGTCCCCGGTGAAACTCGCCTGCTGATCAACGTGGCGGAGATGCGGCTTTACGCATTGTTCGCCGACGAGTCGATTCCGGAGCGCGCCCGGGTAGTGAGCTTTCCGATCAGCATCGGCCGCCAGGACTGGCGCACTCCGCTGGGCACGACCCGCATCATCAGCCGGATCAAGGACCCGACCTGGACGCCACCGGAATCGATCCGGCAGGAGGCCCTGGAGCGCGGTGAGACCCTGCCGGACGTGGTTCCGGCCGGCCCCGACAATCCGCTCGGCCAGCACGCCCTGCGCCTCGGGTTGCCGGGCTATCTGATCCACGGCACGAACAAACCCGCCGGCATCGGCATGCAGGTCACCCATGGCTGCATCCGCATGTACCCGGCCGACATCGCCTGGCTGTACGACAACGTCAGCGTCGACACCCGCGTGGATCTGGTGAACCAGCCCTACAAGTTCCGCTGGTCCGGCGATCAGCTGTGGATGGAAGCGCATTCGCCGTGGGTGCCCGGCGCACCGGACGCGACCACGCTGGAGACGCTGGATGCCGCACTGTCCGCGGCCATCGGTGAACGGCCTGGCGTGGTGGTCGACCTGGACCGGGTGCGCGAGATCGCGACGTCCGCAGTCGGCATGCCCGCGCAGATCCCACTGCTTGCGCAACCGGAACGCATTGTTCCGGTCAACGGCGCGGAATCGGCGACCGCGGGCGACGAACCGCTCTAGCGTTTTCCACGGCCCGCCAGCGGAACCCCGGCCTGAGCCGTACCCAAAAAAGAGAGGCGGCCCGAAGGCCGCCTCGATTCATCCGGGGCTCTCAACCAGCGAACGTGACGTTCGACGGTTTGCGGGGAGGGGGGAGTGGCAATCGAACCTCCGGATGAAACCTGACCGACCCCCGATACGGCGGCCGCTAGGGAAGCACTGATTTATTCACACCACCAATTGGCGGCGTGAATAAATCAGTGCTTCCCTAGGAGCGGGAACCGCCGAACGGGGAGTCGGAATTCCAGTGACTGCCGTGCGATTGCTCGCCCAGCATGAGTCGCAGGCCGCTGACGATGCCGCGCCCGATGAGCCAGTAGACGGCGATCGCCAGCACCACGCTCAGATCCACGGCTGCGCCGAGCACGTCGACGGACGGCAGCAAACCCGAGAACGGCGTGGCCAGCGGAGCGGACAGCGTGGCGATCCATTCGACCAGCGAAGCCGGCCCCACCTGCAACGGCAGCACGAACAGCCGCGCGATCAGCAACCCACAGGCAAGGCCGACGCCGAAGCGGACGAAGCTCTCGGACGCCCGGCGAAGCCGGCCGCGCCGCGCATCATGCACGGCGCGACGAATCCGCTCCTGATGCTCGGGCCGTCCGTGCATCGACGCGTGACGCCGCTCACGCGCCCGCTCCTTGCGGTCGTGCGCGTCGACATCCGTGCGCAGCGTTTGCTCTCGGACCGCCATGATCAGAACTCGAAGCGAGCCCCGGCGGACACCGTGTCGGCATCATCGGCGAATTCCATCGCCGCCTGAAGCTTCACGCGCGGGGTGATGCCGTAGAGGCCGGCAAGACGCAGCGCGGTGTCTCCGTCATCGTAGAGATCGACATAGCGCAGACCCGGCGACAACTCGAACCGCGAATTCGGGACCAGCCAGCGCAGGTCGGCACGCAGGCCGATTCCGGTGTCATCGCTGTTTCCAATCTCGATCGACTCGAAAGAGGCTCCCGCGACCAGGTCCAGACCCGGTTGCAGGTTGTGGTTCAGGGCCAAACCCGCGGTGAGACGCTCCAGTTCGTCCTGGTCGGAAATCTGACCGAACAGGTGCAGATCCGGGCTGATCGCCGCCGCGCCGCCGATGCCAAAGCCGTCGTAGTCGTCGCCGACGTCGGGGTCGGTGTTCAGATACAGCGCGTCGATGTAGGTGTAGTTGTGTGCCAACGCGGTCGCGGAGCAACCCAGCGCCACGATCCCCGTCAGCTTGGCAAGACGCGAAATCATCATTGTTATGTCCTTGTCGTTCAGGTCGGGAGGGGGTTCCGCGGCCGACGGTGCCGGCCGCGGATCAACGCCTTTCGCTGCCCGTTACTTCTGCATGGTCTTTTCGAACATGCGGTTCATGCGCTCGGTATTGGCCTGGCAGCACTTCTGGGAAGCGGCAGCAGCCTCTTCGGCGCGAGCAGCGCGCGCATTGGCTTCGGAGGCGGTGCTCTGAGCGGCCACGGCCTTGCGGTCCGCCGCGTCAGCGGTCTGCTGCGCCTGCTCCGCCATCGCGCGGATTTCTTCCAGGTCGCTGGTCGTCACACAGCCCGACGCACCTACGGCCAGCAGCGCTGCGCCCCCAAGCATGGCGATTTTCTTCATGGTTATTCCCTTCACGTTGTTACTCCTGAGTTGAATGATTCACGCAGTGGCGCGGTCTCCGACCGGGCCGGCCACGCGTGCCGCTTAGATCAAACGGCACGCCATACGTTCTATCTAGATGTGGACGAGACGGTCACCCGACACCTGCACCTCGTCGCCGACACTGAAGCCGGTCGCGGAGGCCAGACTCACGGTGCGATCACCACCGGATTCCATGTCGATGGTCACCTGGTACACCATGCTGGAGTTGCGACGTTTCTCGACCTCGTTTCCGGCGACGGCACCGCCTACGGCACCCGCGGCGGTGGCGGCATCGTTACCCGATCCGCTACCGAACTGATGGCCAACCACGCCACCGATGATCGCGCCGGCCACGGCGCCCGCGCCGGTGGTCTCGCCATCCACCTTCACCGGCGTGATCGCGGTGATGGTTCCGCAGCTCGAACAGGCTTCGGCCACTTCAGTGGACGGAGACGTTTCATCAACGCCGCCCGTGTTCGAACCATCCACGTCACCACAAGCCTGGAGGGAGACGGCACAGGCGGACATCAGACCGACGGCCACCCAGCGCTCCCAACGCGTTGTCTTGTTCGACTGGTTCATTGTTCGTTCCCTTTTGTTCATGACGAATGCCAGCGGCGGTACTCGTTGGACGACGTCCATCAGTGCCGCTTTGCCAGCCTTGTTGCCAGCGCCGTGCCATTTCATTTTTCTTCTTTTAATTCAATGATTTGATAACGTTCACGGTCACTTTCTTACCGGCACAAGGTGAAAAACACCCCCAATCTGTCTCCTGTGGGCGACAAAACACCCCGACAAGCAGTTTTAGTGCTTTCTCGACAAGAACTTATGTTGTATCGGATCAACGACATTTCGCTTGGCTGCCGCCAGAGACCGACCACTTGAACCCGGTGAAACGCCCCGTTGGCGCTGACCGGAGCCGCGGACGGAAGGGGGCCGCCCCTGTGGCATAATCCGCCGCCCTTTTTGAGCGGAGCCCTGGGGCCATGTCCCGCACCCTGTTCGTCACCAGCGCATTGCCGTACGCCAACGGTCCGATTCACCTCGGCCACATGGTGGAACATGTCCAGAGCGACACCTGGGTGCGGTATCAGCGAATGGCTGGCAACCGGGTCATCTACTGCTGCGCGGACGACGCGCACGGCTCGGGGATCATGCTCAAGGCCGAGGCCGAAGGGGTGTCACCGGAGCAGCTGATCGCCCGGTTCAAGAACGAGCACCTGCGTGACTTCGTCGACTTCGGCGTCGCCTACGACAATTACCACTCGACCCATTCCGACGAGAACCGGGAACTATCCGCGCTGATCTACACCCGCCTGCGTGACGCGGGGCTGATCGAATCGCGGGACGTCGAGCAGGCCTACGACGCCAAACGCGGCATGTTCCTGCCCGACCGTTTCATCAAAGGCAGCTGTCCCGTGTGCAAGACACCGGGGCAGTACGGCGACAACTGCGAGGCCTGTGGCGCGACCTATCGACCCACCGATCTCATCGATCCGGTGTCGGTCGTCTCGGGCGAGCCGCCGGTGCAGAAATCCTCGGAGCACTTCTTCTTCCGCCTGCCGGCGATGGAGAGCTATCTTCGGGACTTCCTGAAATCCGGCGTGGTCCAGGACTCGGTCGCCCCGAAGCTGGCCGAATGGTTCAAGGCCGGCCTCAAGGACTGGGACATTTCCCGCGACGCGCCTTACTTCGGCTTCGAGATTCCCGACGCGCCGGGCAAGTATTTCTATGTCTGGGTAGACGCACCGGTCGGCTACATGGCCAGCCTGAAGCATCTGGCGGCCCGCGACGCGGATGTAGACTTCGACGCGATCTGGAGCAAGGACTCCGACGCCGAGGTGTACCACTTCATCGGCAAGGACATCATCTATTTCCACGCGCTGTTCTGGCCGGCGATGCTGGAGGCCTCGGGCTTCCGCTCGCCTACCGGCGTGTTCGCCCACGGCATGATCACGCTCAACGGCGAAAAGATGTCCAAGTCTCGCGGTACGTTCATCACCGCGCGGACCTGGCTGGATCACCTTCCGGCGGAGCCGCTGCGCTATTTCTACGCATCGCGCATCACCGGCTCGATCGAGGACATGGATCTCGGCCTGCAGGATTTCATGCAGATCGTGAATGCGGACCTGGTCGGCAAATACGTGAACATCGCCAGCCGCACGGCGAATTTCATCACCAAGCGCTTCGACGGCGAGCTGGGTTCGGAGGTCGACCAGGCACTGCTGTCGCAGGTTGCCGGCGCCGCCGACGAGATCGCCTCTGCCTTTGACGCCCGCAACTTCGCCAAGGCCACGCGACTGACGATGGCGGCCGCCGACGCGGTCAACGCCTACATCGCCGAACAGCAGCCGTGGGTGATCGCCAAGGACGCCGAACGCGGCGCCGACCTGCACCGGGTGTGCACGACGGCGCTCACCGCATTCCGCGACCTGACAACCTATCTCAAGCCGGTGGTGCCGAAGATGGCAGCCGATGTGGAGGCCTTCCTGAATCTGGCACCGCTGCAATGGTCGGACATCGGCCGGCCGCTGGCCGGACAGCGAATCAACAAGTTCAAGCCGCTGATGACACGAATCGAGGACAAGCAGGTGACCGCGATGCAGGATGCCGCGAAACAGATGGCCGAGGCCGCCAAGGCTCCGGCAGCACCGGCGACGAAGGACGACGACGTGATCGCCATCGACGATTTCATGAAGGTGGACCTGCGCGTGGCCCGCGTGGCCGAGGCCGCCCCGGTGGACGGTGCCGACAAGTTGATCCAGTTGACGCTGGATGTCGGCGAGCTGGGCACGCGGAACGTCTTCGCGGGCATCAAGTCCGCCTATGCGCCGGAAGATCTGGTCGGCAAGCTGGTCGTGCTGGTGGCCAATCTGGCACCTCGCAAGATGCGGTTCGGCGTGTCGGAAGGCATGGTGATCGCGGCCGGCGACGGCCAGGGCATCTTCGTCGTCAGCCCGGATGCGGGCGCGACGCCGGGTTCACGCGTGAAGTAGACCGCTGCCCCGGCCCGTTTCGGCGGGCGGGACCGGTCACCGAGCACTCGCCAGAGAAGCACGGCCCATGAACGAATACCTGCTGATTCTCGTTGGCACCGTTTTGGTCAACAACTTCGTGCTGGTGCAGTTCCTGGGCCTGTGCCCGTTCATGGGCGTGTCCAACAAGCTGTCCGCGTCCATCGGCATGGCCGGAGCGACCACCTTCGTGCTCACTCTGTCGGCGATCAGCGCCTATCTGGTCGAGACCTATCTGCTCGACCCGCTGGGCCTGGGCTACCTGCGCACCATCAGTTTCATCCTGGTCATCGCCGCGGTCGTGCAGTTCACCGAGATGGTGGTACGCAAGTCCAGCCCGCTGCTCTACGAGGTGCTGGGCATCTACCTGCCGCTGATCACGACCAACTGCGCGGTGCTGGGCGTGGCCTTGCTCAACGTGCGGCAGGCCAATGGCTTCATCGAATCCGCCCTTTACGGCTTCGGCGCCGCGGTCGGGTTCTCGCTGGTGATGATCCTGTTCTCGTCGATCCGCGAGCGTCTCGCCGTCGCCGACGTGCCGGAGGCGTTCAAGGGCGCCCCGATTGGGCTGATCACCGCCGGCATCATGTCGCTGGCCTTCATGGGCTTCACCGGGCTGGTGTGACCATGATCGCGGCCATACTCGCGCTGACCGCGCTTGCCGCGGTGTTCGGGCTGGTGCTCGGCTTCGCCGCCGTGCGCTTCAAGGTCGAGGGCGATCCGCTGGTTGACCAGATCGACAAGATCCTGCCGCAAACCCAGTGCGGCCAGTGCAACTACCCGGGCTGCCGACCCTATGCCGAGGCGATCGCCGGCGGCGAGGCGGACATCAACCAGTGCCCGCCCGGCGGCGAGGACGGCGTGATCAAGCTCGCCGAACTGCTGGGCCGCGAGCCCAAGCCGCTGAACCCGGACAACGGTACGGCCAAGCCGGTGCCCACGGTGGCGTTCATCCGCGAGGACGAGTGCATCGGCTGCACCCTCTGCATTCAGGCCTGCCCGGTGGACGCGATCCTGGGTGCCCGCCAGCAGATGCACACGGTGATCGCCGAGGAATGCACCGGCTGCGATCTCTGCGTGCCGCCCTGCCCGGTGGACTGCATCGACATGCTGCCGGTCGAGGACACGGTGTCGACCTGGCGCTGGCCCACACCCGACCGCAGCCAGGCCGCGTGAACGCCGTGGTGAAACCATTGGGGCACTTTCCGGGCGGCCTGCATCTGGAAGCCCACAAGCTGGATGCCCCGATCCGCGACGCCGACATCCCGACCCGGCTGATCGTGCCGGTGTCGCAGCATGTGGGACAGCCGGCCAAGGTCATGGTCGAGGTCGGCCAGCGGGTGGTCGGCGGACAGATGCTGGCGGCGGCCGAAGGCTATGTCTCCACCCCCGTGCATGCGGCCACGTCGGGCAGCATCGTGGCGATCGAGGAACGACCGGTGCCGCACCCGTCCGGGCTGTCCGCGGCCAGCGTGGTGATCGAAACGGACGGCCTCGATGAACACACCCCCGACGATCCCGCGGACGGTTTCGCGATGGATGCGACGACGCTGCGCAATCGCGTGCGCCAGGCCGGCGTGGTCGGTCTCGGCGGCGCGGCGTTTCCCAGCTTCATCAAGCTCAATCCGGGAAGCAGCGTGGTCGACACACTGGTGCTCAACGGCGCCGAGTGCGAGCCCTACATTTCCTGCGACCAGGCGCTGATGAGCGAGCGGCCCGAGGCCATTCTCCAGGGTGCGCAGCTGATCCTGCACGCGCTGGGTGCCCGCCAGTGCCTGTTCGGCGTCGAGGACAACAAGCCCAAGGCCATCGCGGCGCTGCGACAGGCCGCCGATACCCTGGGCGACGAGCGCATTCGCATCGTCACCGTGCCGACGCGCTATCCGCAGGGTGGCGAAAAGCAGCTGATCCAGACACTCACCGGCCGCGAGGTGCCCAGTCACGGGCTGCCACTGGACATCGGCATCGTCTGCCACAACCCGGGCACGGCGCTGGCGGTTCGGGACGCGGTGACCCGCGGCCGGCCGCTGACCGAGCGCGTCGTCACCGTCACCGGCCCCGGCGTCGCGAGCCCCTGCAACCTGCGCGTGCGCATCGGCACGCCGGTGAGCGAGTTGCTCGAGCAGGCCGGCGGACTGGTCGATCCGGATTGCCGCCTGATCATGGGCGGGCCGATGATGGGATTCGCGCTCGCCAACGCCGATGTCCCGGTGATCAAGGCGACAAACTGCATTCTCGCGCTACGCCCGCAGGACCTGCGCCCTGAAACGCCAGCCATGCCCTGCATTCGCTGCGGCGCTTGCGCGGATGTCTGCCCCGCCGGACTGCTGCCGCAACAGCTCTACTGGCATGCCAGGGCCGAGGAGTTCGACAAGGCGCAGGACTACAAGCTGTTCGACTGCATCGAGTGCGGCTGCTGTGCCCAGGTCTGCCCTAGCCATATCCCGCTGGTGCAGTACTACCGCTTCGCCAAGACCGAGATCTGGGCGGACGAGCGCGCCCGCCGCAAGGCCGACGTGGCACGCCAGCGGCACGAATCTCGGCTGGCACGGTTGGAGCGCGAAGAGGCCGAGAAGAAGGCCGCCCGCGAGGCGAAGAAAGCGGCTCTGCGCGCCCGCGCTGAACAGCAGGCGCAAGCCTCCGAGGCCAAACCCGCGGACAAGCCGGCCGACGACCCGGTCGCCGCGGCGATCGCCCGCGCCAAGGCCAAGGCCCAGGCGAAACAGGACGGCGCACCACCTCCCGCCGAGGGCACGGACCCGTGAACCAGCCGCTGAGCTCTCCGCATCTGCCGGTGCGCCCAACGGTCGGCGGCCTCATGCGTCGGGTGCTGCTGGCGATGATTCCCGGCGCCGCGGCCATGGTGATCTGCTTCGGGATCGGCGTGCTGATCAACCTGCTGGTCGCGCTGGCCGCCGCGCTGGCGACCGAGGCGGCGCTGCTGCGGCTGCGCGACCGGCCGCTCAAACCCTTTCTCACCGACTGGACCGCGGTGCTGACGGCCGCCCTGTTCGCGCTGGCGCTGCCGCCGCTGGCGCCGTGGTGGCTGACCGCCATCGGCGCGGCCATCGCCATCGCCCTGGGCAAGCAGCTCTACGGCGGGCTCGGCCAGAACCCGTTCAACCCGGCCATGGTCGGCTACGTCGTCGTGCTGATCTCCTTCCCCACGGAGATGACCTACTGGACACAGCAACCCACCGGCATCACCGCGACCTTGCAGGCGCAGTTCGGCCAGCTCGGCGCCGCGGGGCTGGACGGGCTGACCGGCGCGACGCCGCTGGACGCGCTGCGCAGCGGGCTGGCGCAGGAACGAATCGTCGACGAAGCCGTCGGCGGGCTGGCAGGGCGCGGCGGCTGGGCCTGGATCAACGGTGGCTTTCTGCTCGGCGGGCTCTGGCTGGTCTTCCGCCGCGACATCAGCTGGCGCATCCCGGCAGCCGTGCTCGCGGGCATTGGCGCGATGGCGCTGCTGTTCTGGCTGATCGACGGGGACCGCCACGCCTCGCCCTGGTTTCACTGGACCAGCGGCGCGGCGATGCTCGGCGCCTTCTTCATCGCCACCGACCCCGTCTCCGGCGCGACCACGCCTCGCGGCAAGCTGATCTTCGGCGCCGGTATCGGCGTGCTGGTCTACCTGATCCGCACCTGGGGCGGCTACCCGGACGGGATGGCCTTCGCGGTGCTGCTGATGAACCTGACCGTGCCGCTGCTCGACGCCCATACCCAGCCGCGCGTGTACGGCCGATGAGTGGCGACGCCATGAGCATCCGCCGCCAGATGGCGGTGAGCGCCGGCCTGCTCGCGCTGTTCGCGGTGATCGGTGGCGTGCTGGTGGCCGGTACCGAGACCCTGACCCGCGACCGGATCATCGAACAGCAGCGGGCGGCACTGCGTGCCACGCTGAACGAGGTGCTGCCCGCCGACCGGTATACGAACACCCTGCTGGACGACACCGTCACGCTGAGCGACCCCGACCTGCTGGGCACCGATGAGCCGGTGATCGGTTACCGCGCCTGGCTGGGCGATGAGCCCGTCGCCCTGCTGTTTCCGGTCGTCGCGCCCGACGGCTACAGCGGCGACATCCGTCTGCTGATTGGCGTCGACGCCGACGGCGTACTGACCGGCGTCCGCGTGCTGGATCATCGCGAAACCCCGGGGCTGGGCGATGCCATCGAAACCCGCCGCGGCGACTGGATCCGGCAGTTCGCCGGTCTGTCGCTGGACCAGCCACCGGCCGCGCAGTGGAAGGTGCGCAAGGATGGCGGCCAGTTCGACCAGTTCGCCGGCGCCACGATCACGCCGCGTGCGGTGGTCAAGGCCGTGCGCAAGGCGCTGGTATTCTTCGAGCAGAACCAGAACCTGCTGTTCACCCAGCCGCCCACGTCTCCATGAGCGCGACCTCCGACATCATCCGCAATGGCCTATGGACCAACAATCCAGGGCTGGTCCAGTTGCTGGGCCTTTGTCCGCTGCTCGCGGTCAGCAACTCGGTGGTCAACGCGCTGGGACTCGGACTGGCCACGCTGCTGGTACTGACCGCGTCCAACATCGCGGTCTCGGCGATCCGCGATGTGGTGCGCGACGAGATCCGCATTCCCGTGTTCGTGCTGGTGATCGCGGCGTTCGTGACCACGGTCGAACTGGCGATGAACGCCTGGCTGCACGAGCTGTACACCATCCTCGGCATCTTCATTCCGCTGATCGTCACCAACTGCGCCATCATCGGTCGCGCCGAAGCCTTCGCCTCGCGCAACCCGGTGGCCCACGCGGCGCTGGACGGTTTCATGATGGGCCTCGGTTTCGCGCTTGCGCTGCTGGCCCTGGGCGCCCTGCGGGAACTGCTGGGCGCCGGCACGCTGCTGGCCGATGCGGAGCTGCTCTTCGGCCCGGTCGCCGAATCCTGGACGATCACCGTGATTCCGGAGTTCCGCGGCTTTCTGCTCGCGATCCTGCCGCCCGGCGCATTCATCGGTCTGGCCCTGCTGATCGCGGCGAAGAACGCCTGGGAGCGGCGCCAGCCGAAACCGGCCGCACAGCCAACCACGGCGGGCGCCGAACCCGACGCCGCCTGAATCCACTCACCCCGTCAGGACTCCCGTGAACGCCGCCAAGCGGATCGAGATCTTCGAGCGTCTGAAGGCGCAGCGCCCCAAGCCCGAGACCGAGCTGAACTACAACTCACCGTTCGAGCTGCTGGTCGCGGTGGTGCTATCGGCGCAGGCCACCGATGTCGGGGTCAACAAGGCCACCACCCGGCTGTTCCCGGTCGCCAACACGCCGGAGGCCATCGCCGCGCTGGGCGTCGAAGGCCTCAGTGAGTACATCAAGACCATCGGCCTCTACAATTCCAAGGCGCGCAATGTCATCGCGTTGTGCCGCCAGTTGATCGAACACCACGACGGCGAGGTGCCAAACGACCGCGCGGCGCTGGAGGCGCTGCCCGGTGTCGGCCGCAAGACCGCCAATGTCGTGCTCAACACCGCATTCGGCCAGCCGACGATCGCGGTGGACACCCACATCTTCCGCGTGTCCAACCGCACCGGGATCGCCCGGGGCAAGACCGTGCGCGAGGTCGAGGACCGGCTGGTCCGCCTGGTGCCGAAGGAGTACCGCCTGGATGCACACCACTGGCTGATCCTGCACGGACGCTACACCTGCAAGGCGCGCAAGCCGCTGTGTGGCGAATGCGTGATTCGCGATCTCTGCGAGTTCAAGGGCAAGGAGGCCGTCACATGACCGCCGTCGCCATCGTGCGCGTGAGCATCGACCAGGTGCTGCCGGTCCGGCACGCGCTGCTGCGGTCGCATCAGCCACTGAGCAAGGCGCAGTTTCCGGGAGACGACAATCCCCGTGTCGGTCACTTCGCGGCGATGCGCGATGGCCGCATCGTCGGCGTGGTGTCGATCTTTCCCGAGGCCGATCCACGCTGCAGTCAGTGCGATCCGGCTCAGCAATGGCGCATTCGCGGCATGGCCACGGCACCGGAGATCCGCGGGCTGGGCGCCGGCGCCAGCCTGCTGCTGTCAGCCATCGACCATGCCGTCGACGGCGGTGCCCGGACCATCTGGTGCAACGCCCGGCAGCCGGCGATCGGTTTCTATGCCCGCTTTGGTTTCCGCGGTGTCGGTCCGATCTTCGACATCCCGGAAATCGGTGACCACCAGTACATGGAACGCCCCTGCTGAACCACGTCCCGGTCCGCACGCGAATGGTGGCCGGTTTGAGATGCGGCAGCGCACAAGGCAGACTGATAGAACGGTTCAACAGCACGCGCCACGCGGCTGACATTGGTCTGGCGGATGGGTTGCCGCCGCACTCACGGTCGTTCGCGGCGTGCCACGAACCCCCAATCCGCACCCTCAAGGAATGAATGCTTCTAGCGACTGATCTCGACGGGACGTTCCTCGGCGGACGGCAGTCCGACCGTATGCGTCTTTACCGCTTTCTACCCCGACAACCGGAGGTGGCGCTGGTTTTCGTCACCGGTCGCGGGTTCGAACACGTCCTGCCGCTGATCTACGATCCGACCATTCCGACGCCCAAATACGTGATCTGCGACGTCGGCACGACCATCGTGCACGGCGACACGCTGGAGCCGGTGCAGCCGATCCAGTCCGAGATCAACCAGTGCTGGCCGGGCGAGCCGGCGATCCTGGATGCCATCGAGGGCATTGCCGGCCTGGAGCGCCAGGAGGTTCCGCAACAGCGCCGCTGCTCGTTCTTCGTGCCGCCGGATTTCGACGCCGAACCGGTGCGTCAGCGCGTCGAGCCGCTGGGCTGCGAGGTGCTGCATTCGGCCGATCGCTACCTGGACATCCTCCCGAAAGGCATCAACAAGGGGACGACTCTCAAGAAACTCGTCGCCCTGCTGGAGATGGACCCGGATCGGGTGCTGGTCGCCGGCGACACGCTCAATGACCTGCCGATGTTCGAGACCGGCTTCAAGGGCGTGGTGGTCGGCGCCGCCGAACAAAAGCTGGTCGATGCCACGCAGCGCATGTCCCAGGTGTTCCACTCGGAGCACACCGGCGCCGGCGGCATCCTGGACGCATTCAGCTACTTCCAGTTCCTCGGCCCCAAGGCCATCGAGGAACTGACGCGCTCACGCCAGGAGCGCGGTTCGTCCCAGCTGATCATGGTCTACCACCGACTTCCCTATGAGGAGCACGAGGTGGACGGCCGGATCGAGCATCGCCGGCCCAAGAGTCCCAACGGGATCATGCCCAGCCTGCTGTCGCTGTTCGAAGGCGGGCGCACCGGCATGTGGATCGCCTGGTCGCAACAGGACACGCGCGCTCCCAAGGGGTTCCAGGATCACACGGTGGTCGACGAGGACGCGTACCCGAACCTGATCGTCTCCCGCGTGCCGCTGACCGCGCATGACGTCCAGCGCTTCTACAAGACCTTCTCCAAGGAGGCGCTGTGGCCGACGATCCATACCTTCATCGAACGCACGCGCTTCAACCACGAGGACTGGCACCACTACGTCGAGATCAACCGGATTTTCGCCGAGCGCACCGCGGCCGAGGCCGACGAGGGCGCGGTGATCTGGATTCACGACTACAACCTGTGGATGGTGCCGGCGCATCTGCGCCGCATGCGCCCCGACCTGCGCATCGCCTTCTTCCACCACACCTATTTCCCGTCGTCGGAAATCTTCAACGTGATTCCGTGGCGGCGGCAGATCGTCGGCAGCCTGCTGCAATGCGACTACGTCGGCTTCCACATCCCGCGTCATCTGGAAAACTTCGTCGACGTCGTCCGCTCGAACTTCCCGGTGGAGGTGCTGGAGCGGCAGAACTGCGCACCGCGTTTTCTGACCTACGACTGCGCCCTCGGTCTGGACGAGATGACCACCGGCATCAAGGTGTCGGACGATCACGTCGTCCACATGGGCGCGCACCCGATCGGCGTCAGCGCCAACCGCATCCGCGGCCTGATCGAGAGCGAGCAGGTTCAGCAGCGCATGGCCGGGCTGCGCGAGGAACTCAAGGGCAAACGCGTCGTCCTGTCCGTGGAACGGCTCGACTACACCAAGGGGCCGCTCGCCAAGCTGGAAGCCTTTGAGCGACTGCTGGAGGAGAATCCGGAGCTGCACGGCAAGGTGACCTTTGTCGACGTCGTCACCCCCGCCGCACGCGGCATGAAGATCTACGAGGAAATCCAGCAACAGGTCGAGCTGTCGGTCGGCCGCATCAACGGCCGGTTCGCCAAGCTGGACTGGACGCCGGTGCGCTTTTTCTTCCGGTCGCTGCCGTTCGAGGACGTGCTGGCCTACTACGCGGTCGCCGATGTCGGCTGGATCACGCCGCTGCGTGACGGCCTGAACCTGGTCGCCAAGGAGTACGCGGCCGTGCAGGGCCTGACCCGCGGCAAGGGCGTGCTGGTGCTGTCCGAGTTCGCCGGTGCCGCGGTGGAATTGCAGGGCGCGCTGCGCACCAATCCCTACGACGAAGTCGACATGATGAATCAGCTCTATCGCGCACTGACCCTGGGCGATGCCGAGCGCCGCGATCGCATCGCGCAGATGGCCGATGTCGTCATGCATCACGACCTGGAAACCTGGGGCCAGGACTTCATCCAGGCCGTCAAGCAGGCGGCGCGACGGCGCCAGCGCGCGAAGAACGATCCCGGCGCGAAGATGGCCCGGGTTTACGCCGCGCATGCCGTGGTCGGCTCGGACAAGGAACGGGTCACGCCCGCGTAGCTGCGGTCCCGGTCAGGACCACGACCACCGAGGGTCAACACGGCGCGAGCGCACCATTCTTGAGTAGCTTGCCCCGACGCCTCGGTTGCGATATGGGCCTCCCGACGTTACCCTCTCCGTCCGATTTTCGCGGTGATGACACGAATTTCTTGGCCGTGTCCTCACCCACTCGAGACACCCCCCCGCGACGCGACTGCCGACCCCCCGGTCGTCACCGGCGGCGCCGAGGGCATGAGCCGTTGACGATGATCCCCTCTTCGATGGCAACCGAACTCAACCCGCCGTTGGCGGGTCTTTTTGTTGGCTTTTCTATGGACACGACGCATGGATTTCCGGAGCACGCTGAAAGATAAATTCGGGCTCGACACCGTTGACTACCACTACCAGCTCTCCAAGGATGAGCTGTTCAACGAGGCGCTGGCCCACGATCGTGGTCGCATCCGCGCCGATGGTCCGGATGACGAACCCAAGGCCTACGCCACCAAGCTGGGCGTGAACGGCCCCCTGGTCTACTACACCGATCCCACCTGCACCGGTCGCCCGGTTCAGGACACCTTCGCCGTCGCCTGGCCCGAGGTCGAAGACAGCGTGTGGTGGAAGAAGGACTTCAAGAAATTTGACCCCAAGCATTTCGGGCCCCTGCTCGAACGCGTGGTCGCCCACCTGAACGCGAAAAACGCCCGCCTCTACGTTGAGGATGTGTACTGCGGCTGGGACCCGGCCTACGCCGTGCCTTATCGCTTCGTCGGTGAATACGCCACCCACGCGATGTTCGCCAAGAACATGTTCGCCCACGATATCGAGGGCGTCGAGGACGAGGAAACCAAGCGCTGGACGCTGATCAACGTTCCGTCCTTCCACTGCGATCCGGAACGCGACGGCACGCTGTCCAAGCGCGCGGTCATCATGGACTTCAAGAACCAGGTCGGTCTCGTGCTCGGCCGCGCCGACTACTGCGGCGTCAACAAGAAGACCATGTTCACGGTCATGAACTACCTGATGCCGGGCATGGGCGAGCTGTCGATGCACAGCTCCGCGAACGTCGGCAAGCGCGGCGACGGCGCCGTGCTGTTCGGCCTGTCCGGCACCGGCAAGACTACGCTGTCGGCCGACCCGGACCGCGAACTGATCGGCGACGACGAACACGCCTGGACCGCCACCGGCGTCTCGAACTTCGAAGGTGGCTGCTACGCCAAGCTGATCGACCTGGACAAGGATGCCGAGCCGATCATCGCCGCGGCGCTGTCCATGCCGGGCACGATCATCGAGAACGTGCCGCCGCTGCCGGGCAAGCCGCTTGAAGAAACCGATCCGCAGGATCTGGACCTGACCGACGGCTCCATCACCGAGAACACCCGCTTCTCCTACCCGCTGGAATGCAACCCGAACGTCGCCGACGGCGCGCGCGGCCCGCATCCGGAAACCATCATCTTCCTCACCGCGGACGCCTTTGGCGTACTGCCCCCGGTGTCGGTGCTCGACCCGGAACAGGCGATGTACCACTTCGTCTCCGGCTTCACCGCCAAGCTGGGCGGCACCGAGGTCGGCGTGACCGAACCCACCGCGGCGTTCTCCGCCTGCTTCGGGGCACCGTTCATGGCGCGGCCACCGAGCGTTTACGCCGAGCTGCTGGCCAAGAAGATGAAGGAGCACAACTCGCGCTGCATCCTGCTCAACACCGGCTGGTCCGGTGGCGTCTATGGCGTCGGCAAGCGCATCTCCATCAAGCACACCCGCGCCCTGCTCAACGCGGCGCTGGAAGGCGAGCTGGACGCGGGCAAGGTCGACTACATCACCCACCCGATCTTCAAGCTGCGCATCCCGACCAGTTGCCCGGATGTTCCGTCGGACATTCTCGATCCGCGCGACACCTGGGAGGACAAGGACGCCTATGACGCGCAGGCCGAGAAGCTGCGGCAGATGTTCCGTCAGAACTACGAGGCCAAGGGCCTGGGCGAACTCGGCATCCCCGCGGTGATGTAACACGCCCGACGCGGTATTTCGCGACAAGCCGGCGTACCCTTCGGGTCGCCGGCTTTCTCGTATTCAGGGCCTGGAGCCTTCATGGACCCAAGAATCTTCTGCATCGGTCGCAACTACGCGGAGCACATCCGTGAGCTGGGCCATCCCGAGGACGGCGACTGCGTCGTCTTCATGAAACCCGCCTCCTGTCTGGTCGCACCGGATCAGCCGGTCGTGATCCCCACGGACCGCGGCGCCGTGCACCACGAGGCCGAGCTGGTTGTCCGCATCGGCTGCGAGGCAAGCCATGTCGATCCCGACGCAGCGACGGCCGCCGTCGACGCCCTGGCGCTGGGCCTGGATCTGACCCTGCGCGACGAGCAGAATCGGCTGCGCAAGGACGGCAAACCCTGGGAACTTGCCAAGGCATTCGACCACGCCGCGCCGCTGGGGCCGTTCACGCCCTGGAACGGCGAGGTGCCGCTGAACGCGATCACCTTCACCTGCCGCGTCAACGGCGAGTTGCGGCAACAAGGCGATACGCGGCAGATGATTTTCTCCGTTCCGCGGATCATCAGCATCCTGTCGCGAACCTGGCGGCTGCGCCCCGGCGATCTGATCTACACCGGAACACCGGCGGGCGTGGCGGCGCTGCAACCCGGAGACATCGTCGAGCTGGACAGTTCCGTGTTGCAGTCCGCACGTTGGGCTATCCACGGGTATGACGCGCCGCAAAAACTTGGCTAATGTATGCATCCCTCTTCATTTGAACCCTTGGGGACATCACAAATGATCTATGGACGTCTGGCGCGGCTGACTGGGATTGCCGCCATTTCGTTATGCGCATCCAACACCTTCGCGGCAGACGACGCACCCGGCTGGTACACCAACATCGGCATCGGCATCACCGCTCCCGCCGACGCCGACGTGTCGGCGAACCATGTGTCCACGGTCGGCGCGCCCACGAACTTCACCAATTCCTTCGATGCGGGCTTCGCCTTCGAATCACGGCTGGGCTATGACATGGCCGGCGTGATGCGCCCCGAGGTCTCGCTGGGTCTGGGTCAGGCCGACGTGAACAGCAGCAACGCCACCGGCGAGGTGGAGACGGCCAAGCTGTTCGGCAACCTGTGGTTCGACCTGGGTACAACGAATCTCGGTACCACCAAGACGCTGCTGCCCTACCTCGGATTCGGTATCGGCTTCCTGAACTACTCGCTCAAGGACTACGCGGTGGGTGCCAACCCGCGATTCGGCGAAAGTGATCGCGTGACCGCCTTCCAGCTCGGCTCCGGCATCACCATGCCGCTGACCTCGGCGCTGGCCCTGTCACTGGACTATCGCTATGTCATCGGCGGTGACCCGGACCTCGGCTCCAGCGCCGGCAGCTTCGACACCGAATACAACGCTCACAACCTCTACGTGGGCCTGCGCAGCGCGCTGGGCTTCGGCACGCCGGACGCCGACCATGACGGCGTCGCGGACGCAAACGATGCCTGCCCCAGCACGCCGAAGAACATCCCGGTTGGCGCCAGTGGCTGCCCCTATGACACGGATACCGACGGTGTCGCGGACTACCTCGACAGCTGCCCCGGCACCCTGCCGAACTCCTCCGTCGACGAGCGCGGCTGTGTGTTCGACAGCGACCGTGATGGCGTCGGCGACAACGTGGACCAGTGCCCCGGCACGCCGAACGGCGTTCCGGTCGACGACACCGGCTGCGAGATGGATTCCGACGGTGACGGCGTTCCGGACACGCGCGACCGCTGTGCCGCCACGCCGAGCAACATCGCGGTTGATGCCTCCGGCTGCGCGGCCGATGCCGACCGCGATGGTGTCAGCGACAAGCTGGACCAGTGTGCCGACACGCCGGCCGGTGCCCAGGTCATGAGCAACGGCTGCGCCGCTGATCAGCGCCTCGTGCTCCGCGGTGTGAACTTCGAGACCAACTCGGCGAAGCTTGCGCCGAACGCCACGCGCATCCTGGATGCCATCGCGGATACCCTGCGAGAGTCACCGGCGTTCTCGATCCAGATCAACGGCCACACGGACAGCGTGGGCGCGGCAGCGTACAACCGGACGCTTTCGCAGAAGCGTGCCGATTCCGTGCGCAACTACCTGATCTCGTCCGGCATCGAAGGCTCCCGTCTGAAGGCCACCGGCCTCGGCGAGACCAGCCCGATCGCCTCCAACGACACGAGCCAGGGTCGCGCGCTGAACCGTCGCGTCGAAATCCGCGTCCTGCAATAGGACGGAGCAGGCCCGGCAGCATGATGCTGCCGGGCCGCTGACCCCGATCGGCGTTGCGTGAGCAGACAGCGGACTCCACCGCTGCACCTGCTTCGGACGCTTTGCGCGGTGGCCGAGCACGGATCGTTTCGTGCCGCGGCTGCAGCGCTGCATCTGACCCCGTCGGCGATCAGCCATCAGATGCGCGATCTGCAACAGCGGCTGGGCACGCCGTTGTTCGTTCGTGAAAGTCGGGGCGTGCGTCTTACCCCCGCCGCGCTCTCATACAGCGAGCGCTGCCTCGAGGCGCTGGCGACCCTGGACGCGGCCACTGGCCAGATCTGCCGAAGCGACGAAAGCCGCAGCCTGCGGATTACGCTGGGGCCCTTCATCGCCAGCGAGGTGGTGATTCCCGCGCTGCCCGATTTTCATCGTCAGCACCCGACGCTGGATATCCGGGTGGAGACATCGATGCGTCTGGCAAAGCTGGAGTCCGATGAAGCGGACGTGGCGTTGCGCTTCGGTGGACAGGCCACCGACCAGATCGCGCTCGAACCGCTGATGACCATGGTCGCCCGACCCGTCTGCGCTCCCACCCTGGCAGCCTCGCTGCCCGAGGATCCACTGTTGGCGGTTGGCCAGGCCACCCGCCTGCACTCGTCCGCCGTGCCGGATGCCTGGGCGGACTGGGGACGGCATGCCGGCATCGCACCCGAGGCACTGGAAGGCGGGATCTGGTTCGACAGCTACCTCTCGCTGCTGCGCGCCTGTGAGCAGGGGCTGGGTGTCGCGCTCGGCCTGTTCCCGGCGGCCGGCGCCTGGGTGGACCAGGGTCGACTGCAACCACTCGGAACCATCGAGCTACCCATCCAGCAGCACTACAACATTCTTTACCGACGCGCTGACACCGGCTGGCAGACCCTGCGCGCGTTTCTTCAGTGGCTTCGCTCACTGCCCGCTTTCAGTTGAACAATCTTCACCAGACTGACGACAAAATCTCGTTTGTCGCTCATGAGCAAGCGCTCTACGCTGCGCAACCATGAGCACGTTTCAACTGACGACACGCGACGGCACGGCGCTGGCGGCCACCGAGTTCGGCAGCGGTTCCGCCTGGGTCATCATTGCCGGTGCGACCGGGGTCCCTCAACGCTTCTATGCGCGTTTCGCGGCGTTCCTCGCGGAGCGCGGCGTGTCCGTGCTGACATTCGACTACCGAGGCATCGGGGCATCCCGCCACGCGCCCCTTGGCCCCTTTGGCATGACCACCTGGGCGGAGCAGGATCTCGCCGCCGCCATCGACCACGCCGGTGACCGTGGCACGACGACCGCGGTGCTGGGTCATTCCTTTGGCGGTCAGGCGCTGGGGCTTTGCCCGAACAACACCCGCGTTCAGGCGCTGCTGGGGCTGTCCGCACAGTCTGGACATTGGCGACTCTGGGACTGGCCGCACAAAGCTCGGATGTGGACGATGATGCACATCGTTCTGCCCGGCATGCTCGTGGCACGCGGCAATATTCCCGCTGGCCTGTTCGGCGCCGACCCGTTGCCAGGTGGCGTCGCGCGTGAATGGGCACGCTGGTGCCGCGGCCCGCACTACATCGCGGACGGGGACGGACAACCGGTCCGCGATGGCTTCAAGCGTTGGCAAGGCCGGGCACGTTTCTACCAGATCAGCGACGACCGCCAGTACGGCCCACCCCGGGCGGTCCGCGAACTCGCCGCGTTCTACGCCAACGCGGATTGCGAGATCGCAACCCGCTCGCCCGCCGACTGGGGTGTCAGCCGCGTTGGGCACTTCGACTTCTTCCGCCCTGCCGTGGAGCACGGTTGGCGCGAAGCCGCTGACTGGCTCAGCGCTGCGCTGGCGCAGCCGCAGCTCGCGCAAGCGGATACCGATTCCTCCGTTCTTTGAGCACGCAACCATGTCTGCAACCCCTCCGACACTGGCACTCTGGAATCGCCTCCAGCAAAAACCCGCCGGATCATGGCTTTTCACCCTCGGTGTATGCCGCAAGGCGCCTTACTTCTCATCGATCAAGCCCCGTGTCAGCGAACTGGACACCGGCCGATGCGTGGTACGGAGCAGACTGCGGCGCGCCGTCACGAATCACATCGGTACATTCCACGCGATCGCGATGTGCAACATGGCCGAGCTCGCCGGGGGCCTGGCGGCCGAGGCCACGGTGCCGACCACCCACCGATGGATACCCAAGGGCATGACGGTCGAGTACCTCGCAAAGGCCGAAACGGATCTCTCGGCGACGTGCCAGCTGGTCATCCCCGATCAGTGGGAAGACCGGTTCAGCCTGCTGACTCCCGTTGAGGTCACGGACACCCGAGGGACGGTTGTCTTCCGCGCGGAGATCACGATGTACGTGTCACGCAAGCCGGCACGCGACCGCTGACAAGCCCTGCGCGGTGGCCGTCTGTCCAGGACTGGCCACCGCCGACTTGACACCCGGATGCCGGACGCTACCGTCCGCAGCATGAAACTCTTCGCGTGTCAGTTCGGCGGATGGGCGCTGGCCCTGTCCGTCATCACCCCGGCGCTGGCCGATCCGGACACGGCGCCGAAATCCGCCGCCGAACTCGTGGCCTGTGCCCGCGCCAACGCGCCACAGCAGACGTTCAAGCAGGACGCCGAGCTCGAGACCATTCGCGCCGACGGCGACTCGCGCACGCTTTACATCCGCGTTGCCGCTCGCAAGGGGGAATCGGGCATCGACGCGAATCTGAAGGTGCGCAACCCGCCGGACCTGTCCGGCATGGCGTTCCTGGTACTCGCGAACGAAGGCGATCAGGACACCATGTTCACCTACGTGCCCGCCCTGAACCGATCCCGACGCGTCACCGGCAATGCTTCCACGCAAAGCCTGTGGGGAACCGACTTCACCTATGCGGATATCCGTGGCCTGCTCGGCGCGGTCGACGGCGGCGAGGCCAGCCGGGGCGATGACGAAACCGTCGCCGGTCACCCGGTCTACCGGCTGAACGTCATCCCGGATCAGGCCTCCGAGGCGGACTATGCCCGTGTGGAACTGGCGCTGGAGCAGGCGCATTGCGTGCCGCTGCGCGCACGGTTCTACGACGCCTCGGACACCGTGGTTCGCGAGCTGGACGTCGATCCGGACAGCATCGAGCAGTCCGGCGATCACCATTTCGCGCGGAAGATGACCATGCACAACCGCCAGACTGGCAGCCGAACCCGAGTCGAGTTGTCGCGGGTCGAATTCGATGAGTCGATTCCGCGCCGGGCCTTTCATCCCCGCGGCTTCGAGACGGTGGATTGAACCACGGCGGCAGGTTCGGCGCGCCCACCACCGGCGTGCTCGCCACCTTGCTGGCCGCGTGCGCCGCCTGCATCTGGCTGGCCTGGGCCGAGCTCGGCGGCCTGCGCTTCGATCCGAGCACGGAGGCGCTAATCGACCCGGCGGACCTGGGCCCCGCCACGGTGCAGCGCGACGAACTGATGATCCTGCTGAGCGCCGACACCGCACTAAGCCCCACCCACCTCGCGCAGGTCGATCGGGTCACATCGATCCTCGAACAGCAGGCGGACGGCGCGAAGATCCGGTCGCTGACCAACATCCAGATCCCGGTCAGCTTTGACGACAGCGTGGAGCTGATGTCGATCGGGGGCTGGCTGGACGACCCGGACGCGCAAGCCCGTGTGGCACTGGACACGCTGCTGACCCATCCGCTGCTCAGGGGACGCCTGGTCTCCGCGGACCGCCACGCCGCGGGCATTCACATCACGCTGGATGCCGCCTCGGCCGCCCCGCCCGAACGCGCCCGCGCACTGGTAGACCTCGCCCGGGCTGCCATGAGCGACACCGACCTGACGCTCGCGGCGACGGGCGGGCCGCTGGTCAGCCATGCCATTTCGTCCAGCCTCCAGCAACAACTGCAGCAAGTGCTGCCACTGCTGGCGCTGGCCTTCGTACTGGTCCTGCTGATCGCGTTCCGCTGTATCCGGCTGGTACTGGTCGCGGTGATCTCCATCGCGCTGTCGGTCATCGCCGCCCTGACCGCGCTGGCGGCAATCGGGGGTACGCTGAATCTGGTCACGACCCTGATCGTGCCGCTGGTCGCGACCCTGACCGTCGCCTACCAGATGCACCTGCTGTCGGCGACCGAACATCACGACGACGCCACCCGCGGTGCGCAAACGATCGCGCTGCCGCTGATGGTCACCGCGCTGACCACCGCCGTCGGCCTGCTGGCGCTGGCCGTGCATCCGACACCCGCGATCCGCAGCTTCGCGCTGGCCTCGGCGCTGGGTGTCGCCGCCAGCGCACTGGTCACGCGTTACTGGTCGCCAGCCGCCATGGACATGCTGGGGGCCTGCCCACGCGCGGGGCGCCCGCTGGATCGCATCCTCGACGCGCTGACCACGCGCCTCGCGAGATGGAACGCCCGGTTCGGTCGCTGGGTGCTGCGATTCTCCGTGTTCTGTCTGCTGGTCGGTGTGCTCGGGGCGCTGCGCCTGCAAACGGAAGCCAATCTGGTCGATGACCTGCCGGACCACGACATCGTGCGCCAGGACTACGCGACCGTCACCGACGCGTTGTGGAGCACGACCGGGTTTTCGGTGCTGGTCCGCACGTCCACACCCGGCGCCGTGCTGCAACCGGACCTGCTCCAGGCCCTGGCCCGGTTGCAGGACTGGCTGGCCGAACAGCCGGAAATCCAGGGCAGCTACGGTCTGACCAACATCCTGGAAGAACTCAACATCCGCTTCGGTGACGCTCCACGCGACGCGGCCCTGCCGACGAATCCGACGCTCGCCAAGCAGTTGATCATCGCCGCCGCGCCGGATGACGTGTACGACTACACCAACCTGCAGTTCTCGGAGACACGGGTGCACGTCGGCACGCCGGTGCAGAACACCCGCGAGATCACCGAACTGGTCGAACGCGTGGAACAGCGCCTGCAAAGCTTTCCGCCCGGCCTGGACATCCAGCTCACCGGCAACGCCGTGACCTTCGCGCGAACGGTGAACAAGCTCACCAGCGGACAGGCCTTTTCGTTCCTCGCCGCCTTCGCCGCGATCTTCGCGATTCTCTCCATCGTGTTCGCCTCGGTCCGCGCGGCCGCGTTCGCGATGCTGCCGAACCTGGTGCCGGTGGCGCTGTTCTTCGGCCTGATCGGCTGGAGCGGCCTGCCGCTGGGACCGACCACGGCGCTGGTCGCCTGCATCGTGCTGGGCATCGCGGTGGACGACACCCTGCACTACCTCGTCCGCTTCAATCACCATGCCCGTGAACGGGCCAATGCCCGGGAAGCCACCCGGCTGGCGCTGCGCGACGTCATCCGCCCGGTGACACTGACCACGCTGGCGACCTGCATCGGCTTCCTCACGCTGACGGTAAGCCCGTTCCACTCTCAGGTCCTGTTCGGCTGGCTGGCCGCATCCACACTGGCCATCGCCTGGCTTTGCGACCTCACCGTGGCCCCCGTGGTCGGCCTGCGTGCCGATGTGGTCACACTGTGGGACGTGCTGCGCGTGGACCTGGGCGAAGCCCCGCAGAAGAGTATTCCGCTGCTGGCGGACATGTCACCGCGACAGGCCCGGGTTTTCGCGCTGCTGTCCAATCTGCGCACGATTCCCGCCGGCACCCGCTTCATCCGCGAGGGCGATCTGGCACGGGACATCTACGTCATCGTCGAGGGCACCGCCCGCGTCTGGGTGGACAGCCAGGGTGAGGAAGTCGACATCAATCGGGTCGGTCGCGGCACCACGCTGGGTGAAACCGGCTACTTCTCCACGCGGCGAACCGCCAACGTCACGGCACTGACGGATCTGCGCGTGCTGGACTTCGACACCGACGATCTGGAGCGGCTGCGACGCCGCCATCCGCGGGTGGCGTCACTGGTCTATCGCAATCTCAACAGCATCCAGGCCGAGCGGCTGGCGCGGGCGACGCGGCAGATCGCCGAACACCCTCGGGACGAGCCCGTTCGAGGACCGGCGCACTAGACCCGCGCACGGTCGCCGTGCTCGGCGGCCAGCTGCTCCAGCAGAGCGTCCTTGTCATTCCAGATCTCGGTGATCCAGGCCTGCGCGGCCTCGCGGGCCGCGTCATCGGTGCTGTAGTCGCCTTCGGCAATCGCGGCCGGCGGCTGAATCTCGCGCACATCGACGATCACCTCCGGCACCAAGCCGCAGAACAGGTCCCAGAACGACCACGGCCCACCAACGTAGTAGAACGTCACGTCCAGCACCGCATCCAGCTTGTCGCCGATGGCGCGGATGGCATAGGCCACGCCACCCGCGCGCGGCTTGAGCAGATGCCGGTAAGGCGACTGCTGCGCCGCGTGCTTGGCCGGGGTGATCCGCGTGCCCTCGACGAAGTTGAAGATCGTGACCTGACGGTCACCGTAGCGGGCGAACATCCGCCGCGTGGTTTCCACGTCCCGGCCCTTGAGGCCAGGGTCGGCTTCGATCTGCTCACGCGTGAACCGCTTCATGAACGGAAAATCCAGCGCCCACACCACCTGACCGACGATGGGCAGCCAGATCAGCTGCTGCTTGATGAACACCTTGTATGGCGGCACGTGATTGGTGAACGCCACCATCATCGCGAACAGGTCGTTCCAGCTCCGGTGATTGGCCATGAGCAGATAAGTCCGCCCTCGCGTCACATGCTCGTCCCCGCGGATGGTCCATCGCGTCGGCAGCAGGTGACGCATGATCCAGCCGTTGAACGCGCACCAGCCACGGTGGGCAATTCTCTCCAGCACGCCAACCACGCGGGAGCGCCAGCGGCCCCAGGTGACGAATTTCAGCGGGGTAATCAGGAAGATCAGTGTGCCCAGCACGATGGTCTGGGCCGCGACCAGCAGCATCACGCAAACGCCGCGCAACTGCGCAAACAGTCGGTACATGGTGTTGTCCTCGCGCCCGCGCCGGAACTCCCGCCGCGGTCGTGTCCCCTCAGGTTGGTGATCGGCCGTCCGCGTGATCCTGCGTGGTCGCGCGGTTCGGCCCGAACATGCCCTAGCTCAGATCCAGGCTCGAGCGCAGCTCCTCATTCTGATCAATGATCCGGAACCCGCGGTAATCACGGGGCGGAATGGACAGCAAGACGCAAGGGCTGGTCAGCATCTGCGTCACCATCCGGTCCTTGCCAGGCTTGATCCATTCACCGGCTAGCCACATCACCCGGTCCCGGTCGATCGTGGCATCGGTCTTGGGCTCGATGAAATAACCACCGGTCCGGCGCTGCCCCATCTCCAGCAGCAGCAGCGGCCCATCCGGCAGCTTTTCCGGCGGCACGATTTCCAGACCCCGATCCGCCTGCCAGCCCTGCCACTCCTCCGGAGTCGCGAAATACGACAGCGCAGCATGACGCTGCTCGGTTCCGCAGTGAATGGACCGGCGGATTTCGGAGACGCGGACGTCTTCCGGCTCCGGGACTTTCTTCATCAGGCCACACCCGCCGACGCCCGCCAGCAGCAACGCCAGCAGGCCGACACGCGCCAAGGCACATGGAAAGATCATTCGCATAAAAAAACGTTAACCGACACACCCTTCGATTTCCACCGAAAATCCCGCCGTTTCGGTGATTTTCGGGCTTAAAACAGACACGAATTGCGCAACATAGGCAGATCGTCCGGGCGATGGTAGCGTTGCGCCATGAACAGTTCAGTTGCCCGCCGCGCCCGCTACGACCGTTCCGAGCTCCAGAACACGCTGCGCGCCCTGGTCGACGACGGCATCCTGACCCGAGCGGACGCCGAACAGGTGCTGCGCGCCGAAGCCGGCGCGGAGCAGCCCCGGCATCCGCTGTCCGCGGTCGCCGCCGCCGGCCTCGCCCGCGCGGATGATCCGGAACGCGTGCTCACGCTGGAAGCGCTGACCCACTGGTCCGCCGACCGCCACGGACTGGAGTACTACCGCATCGATCCGCTGCGCATCGACAGCCGCCAGGTCACCTCGGTGGTGCCCTACGCCTACGCGGCGCGGGCGGGCATTCTGCCCATTCGCGTCGACGACGAGTACATCACCGTGGCCACCGCCACCCCCGGCGAACGGGACTGGGAGAGCGACCTGGCCAAGGTTTCGGGCCACAAGGTGCGTCGCGTGGTCGCCAACCCGGAGGACATCGAGCGCTATCTGGTCGAGTTCTACGCCTTGTCCCATTCGGTGACGGCCAGCGAACAGGAGCGTTCCGGCCAGGGCACGAGCCCCTCCTTCCACAGCCTCGAACAACTGATGGATCTGGGCCGCCGCGGGCAGCTCGACGCCAACGACAGTCACGTCGTGAACATCGTCGACTGGCTGCTGCAATACGCCTTCGAACAGCGCGCCAGCGACATCCACATGGAGCCGCGCCGCAACGGCGGCCGGATCCGCTTCCGCATCGATGGCGTGCTCCATGCCGTGTACGAGATTCCGCCGTCGGTCATGACCGCGGTGACCAGCCGGGTGAAGATCCTCGGCCGCATGAACGTCGCGGAGAAACGCCGCCCGCAGGACGGCCGGATCAAGACCCGCAGCCCCGAGGGGCGCGAGGTCGAGCTGCGGCTTTCGACCATGCCCACGGCCTTCGGCGAAAAACTGGTGATGCGGGTATTCGATCCCGACATCCTCGTGCGCGATTTCGATGCGCTGGGCTTCGAGCCGCAGGACCGGGAACGCTGGACGCGCATGACCACGCGGCCGAACGGCATCGTCCTGGTCACCGGCCCCACGGGCTCGGGCAAGACCACGACGCTTTACTCGACGCTCAAGCACCTGGCGACGCCCGAGGTGAACATCTGCACCATCGAGGATCCGATCGAACTGGTCGAACCGAGCTTCAACCAGATGCAGGTGCAGGCCAACATCGACGTGACCTTCGCCTCCGGTGTGCGCACGGTGCTGCGCCAGGACCCGGACATCGTGATGGTCGGCGAGATCCGCGACCTGGAAACGGCCGAGATCGCCATCCAGGCGGCGCTGACCGGCCATCTGGTGCTGTCGACGCTGCACACCAACGATGCGCCATCCGCCATCACGCGGCTGACCGAACTGGGCATCCCGGCCTATCTGATCCGCGCCACGCTGCTGGGCGTGGTGGCGCAGCGGCTCACCCGCCAGCTCTGTCCGGAGTGCAAGCGCGCCACCGATCTCGACACGGAGAAATGGGCGGCGCTGACCGTGGGCCACAGCATCGACGCGCCAACCTCGGTATTTGAGCCCGTGGGCTGCCCGGAATGCCGCAAGACGGGTTACCAGGGCCGCGCCGGCCTCTACGAAGTGATGGAAATGAACGACGCGCTAACCGAGGCGGTGCGCAACGACATGGACCTGGAGCAACTGCGTCGGCTGGCCGTCCGCGAAGGCACCCGCCCGCTGCGCATCAGCGGCGCGATCAAGGTGGCGCAGGGCGCCACCAGCCTGGACGAGGTGCTCAAGGTCGCGCCCACCGCCCTGCACAGCGGCTGACGCGCCCGGCCGGGGACGGTCAGCCGCGCCGGAAGCGCGACTCCGCGATCAGGTCCGCGACCCGGCCGGTCGGAATGCCATCCCGTCGCGAGCGTTCGAACACCTCGGTCACGGTGTCGCCAATGCCGCGCAGGTGGCGTTCCACCTTGTCCCAAGTGTAGCCGGTCCGCTCGTAGAAGATGTCGATGATGCCGCCGGCGTTGATCACATAGTCCGGCGCGTAGAGGATGCCGCGATCCAGCAACGCCTGATCATGCTCGGGTCGATCCAGCTGATTGTTCGCGGCCCCGGCAATCACCCGGGCCTTCAGCCGCGACAGTGTCAGCGCGTTGATCGCCGAGCCCAGCGCGCAGGGCGCGAACACATCCACGTCCTGGGCATCGATCTCCGACACGGGCACGACCTCGGCTCCATAGGCCTCCACCGCCCGGTCGATGTTCGGCTGATGGATGTCGGCGACGACCAGCTTCGCCCCGGCCGCATGCAGGTGGCCGGCCAGCCGGTAACCGACGTTCCCCACGCCCTGGATCGCGACGCGGACACCGTCGAGGTCGTCGCGCTGCAGCTGGAACCGCACCGCTGCCGCCAGTCCGTGAAACACACCCAGCGCGGTCGCCGGTGACGGGTCGCCGCTGTGCGGCTCCCCACCCGGTCCCGGACGTTCGATCACGCCGCCGACATGGGCGGTGACCTCGCCCATCAGGCGCAAGTCCGCCACCGAGGTGCCGGAATCCTCCGCGGCGACGTAGAGCCCGCCGAGACGATCCACGGCGCGACCCATTGCCCGTACCAGCGCCTCGGACTTCATCTGGCGCGAATCGCCAATTATCACGGACTTGCCACCGCCGAGATCGATATTCGCCATCGCCGACTTGTAGGTCATGCCGCGAGACAGCCGCAGCACGTCGGTCAGGGCATCGGCACTGGACGCATACGGCCACATCCGGCAGCCACCCAGGGCCGGCCCGCGCGCCGTGTTGTGCACGGCGATAATCGCCCGCAATCCCGATGCCTCGTCATGAACGAAGTGCACGCATTCGTGCTGATCGAACTCGGGATGGTCAAACACGGACATGACGGATTCCTGCGCCAGGCGAAAAAATGGGGCGCGGATTATCGCATGGCTGGCCGGGATGTCCCGGCGGCAGGCGCCGATGCGCCCTAGTCGGCCTGACCCAGCGCTTCGTGCAGGTCATCCACCGCCTGCTTGACCGCCAGCCGGTCACGCAGACGGCTGACCCGGCCCATGGCGTGATCGCGCAGTGACGCGCCGCGCTCGGTGAGAACCAGGCGCAGCGGCCTGGCGTCCGCAACCTCGAAGTAGCCGCGCTTGAGCAGCAGCTCACAGCCCAGCACCAGCCAGTCGCGGTGCAGACCCTCCTGCTCCCACAGCGTGCTGAGGGTTTTGAAATCGAAGACCGTTTCCGGCCCATGGATGCGGGTGATCAGGTGGCGTGTCAGCGCGCGGTCCTGCAGCCGCGGGCAGCGGCTGATCAGCGGATCGGCCGGCCGCATCTGCGCAACCAGGGCGTCCGGCGCCGGTGGTCCGTCCATGTAGGAGGCGCCCGCCGTGGTGAGCCGGAACTGGGTGTCGAACTCGCGCCGGACGATTTCCAGGTAGCCGTCACGCACCAGGATGTCCAGGGCCAGACGCAGGTCCTCGGAACGGCGATCCGCCTCGCGCCAGAAGCGGGCCAACGTGGATGACGGCACCTGGCCGTGCCGGGCCAGCGACAGCTCGCGGTAGATGTCCAGCACGGCCTGGCGCAGCTCGTACTCGGTCAGCGGGCGCTCGGCGGGGTCGTTCACGCGCTCCGGCAGCTCGTTGACCATTTCGCCGTACACGTTGTTGCGGACGAAATCCTCGTAGGCCCTCGGCGAGAACCGCAGCATCGGCTCGTCGCGGGGGTGATGAATTTCCAGCCACTCGTCATCCAGCAACTGTGTCAGCGCATCCGCCAGCGATCGATCGTCAAAACCCGCCTGACCCCATTTGTACTTGAGCAGCGTGGCCTCGATCCCTTCGCCGATGGTGCGGCTCGCGCTGTTGATCATGTTGAGCGCAAGGGTTTGCGCGGGGGCGTCGACGAACTTGAACAGCATCAGGTCTCCGCGGCGGAAATCGCCTGATCCCGTGCGTTGCGGGCATCGAACAGCGACATCTGGTCAACGCCGCGATGCGAGGATCGCGCGTGAATCACTTCATGCACGAAGCGTAGCTTCTCCTTCGCCGGGGCGCACAGTACGAACGGATACAGGTCGGCCACGCCCATGGAGCGGCTGATCGCATTCAGGCCGATGCTCAGATGCACGAACAGGTCGAGAATCTCGTCGAAGGGCGTGTCCGCGGCGAGCACCGCATCCGGGTAGGGAGCCGGTGGAATCTGCCGACCCTGCACGACGAAGCCAAAGTCGTTGGCCGTGCCCAGCGTGTCGATCATGTGCAGATAGTGGGCGAAGGATTCGGCCCAGTCCTCCCAGGGATGGGAGCTCGCGTAGGGGCTGATGAACCGTTCGTTCCAGTCGCGTGGGGCGCCGCGCTTGTAGTAGCGCTGAAGCACCTTGGCGTAGTCCTGGCGCTCGTCCCCGAACAGGTCGCGATAGCGCGCATGCATGTCGGTACCGTCGACCAGCAGCGCCCAGTAGTAGTGACCGATCTCGTGCCGGAAGTGGCCGAGCAGCGTGCGATACCGTTCCTTCATCTGAACGCGCATGCGCTCGCGCGCCACGTGATCGGCTTCGGCCAGATTGATGGTGATCGTGCCGTTGGCATGACCGGTCCAGACCGCTTCGGCGTCTTCCACCGGGTGGACGAACTCGGTATCCGGATCACGGTCCGTCTCGAAACGGAACGCCAGCCCCCATTCCGGATCCTCCGCCTTGGTGCGCACCGGCAGACCCAGCTGGAGGATGGTGTAGAGCAAATGCCGCTTGGCCGACTCCAGGCGATAGACGTACAGCGACTGGCGCGGGTCGTTCAGATCCGGCGCATGCTCGGTCAGCCGGCAGGACAGGCAGTGCGGATTCGGGTCCTCCGCCGGCACCATCCAGTTGCAGATGTCGTACTTGCGATAGTTGCGGCAGCGGCGATACTGCCGGCCTTCCGGCGACTTCCAGCGTCCACCGCCAACGCTTTCCACCGCGGACATGCGACGTTCGTCCGGGAGAAACGCGAGTCTGCGCTCACACGCCTCGCAGCGCGTATTCTTGAAGAAGATGGTGTTACCGCAGACGCAGTGAAAGGTTTGCATGGGTGCAGATTGTGCATCATGTTGCCGGCGTGTAGATCATCATTCTTGTCGTCTTTCCCTCGATTGGATTGTCCATGAGCATCGTCGTCGCGCTGAACCATCGCACCACCTACCGCTACGATCGCCTGGTCAACCTGACCCCCCAGATCATCCGGCTGCGCCCCGCGCCGCATGCCCGCACCCCCGTCCAGAGCTACTCCCTCAAGGTTCGGCCCGAGCCGCACTTCCTGAACTGGCAGCAGGACCCGCACAACAACTGGCAGGCGCGGGTCGTGTTCCCGGACAAGGTCGATCATTTCGAGGTCGAGGTGGACCTGCTGGCCGATCTGGCCGTATTCAATCCCTTCGACTTCTTCATCGAGGACTGGGCCGAAGAGGTCCCGTTCGTCTATCCGGATGCGCTGGCCGAGGATCTCGGCCCCTACCTGGACACGCCGCTGCCTGCATCGCATCTGGGCCGCCGTTTCGCCGGGCTGCTCAATGCGATGGAACCGCGCAAACCCATGCGCACCGTCGATTTCCTGGTGATGCTGAACCAGCGCATCGCCGACGAGGTCGACTACGTGATCCGCATGGAGCCCGGCGTGCAGACGCCGGAGGAAACCCTGACCAAGGGCCGGGGCTCCTGCCGCGATTCCGCCTGGCTGCTGGCGCAGCTGCTGCGCCACATGGGCTACGCGACCCGGTTCTGCTCCGGCTACCTGATCCAGCTCAAGCCGGACGTGAAGTCGCTGGACGGTCCGAGCGGTACCGATGTCGACTTCACCGACCTGCATGCCTGGTGCGAGGTGTTCATCCCCGGCGCCGGCTGGGTCGGGCTGGATTCCACCTCCGGCCTGTTCTGCGGTGAGGGGCACATACCGCTGACCGCGACGCCCGAGCCATCGATGGCCGCGCCGGTGACCGGCGGTGTCGACCCCTGCGAGGTCACGTTCGAGCACGACATGTCGGTGCAGCGGATCATCGAAACGCCGCGAGTGACCAAGCCGTACACCGACGATCAGTGGTCGGCCATCGACGCCCTGGGTCAGTCCGTCGACGAGATCCTGTCGGAGAACGATGTGCGCCTGACCCAGGGCGGCGAGCCGACCTTCGTGTCCATCGACGACTTCGAATCCGCCGAATGGAACACCGCGGCGGTCGGCCCCACCAAGGAGGCCCGGGCCCGGCAACTGATCGGCCGGCTGGCCGAGCGCGTCGCGCCGGGCGGGCTGATGACCTTCGGCCAGGGCAAGTGGTACCCCGGCGAATCGCTGCCGCGCTGGGCCTACTCGCTGCATCTGCGCCGCGACGGCGAACCGATTCTGGAGCACGACCTGCCGGACACCCCGTCCGACAAGCCGCCGGAAGCGCTGGTCACCGATGCGCGGGCGCTAACCGAGCATCTGGCGGAACAGATCGGCCTGAAAACCGACTTCGTCCAACCCGTCTACGAGGATCCTTGGCACTACATCCGCAAGGAGCGCGGGCTGCCGGAGAACGTCGATCCGCTGGATTCCAAGCTGGACGACCTGGAGGAACGCACGCGGCTGGCCGCCGTGTTCGAGCGCGGCCTGAACACGCCGCGCGGCTTCGTGCTGCCGGTGCAGCGCCAGAACTCCAAGGCGGGCAAGCCGTGGATTTCCGAGCTGTGGAAGACCCGGACCAGGCATTTGTTCCTGCTGCCGGGGGATTCACCCATCGGTTTCCGCCTGCCGTTGCAATCGCTGCCCTGGGTGGAGGAAGGCGCCTATCCCCAAGTGATGCAGGACGACCCGACCGAGCCGAAGCCGCCGCTGGAACGCCCCCCCCAGATCATGCATCCCTCGCACCGCGCCACCCCGGTGGACGCCGCGCCGGCGCCGCAGCCGGCCGCCAGCGAGTTCGGACCGGTGCGCACCGCGCTGACCGTGGAACCGCGGGACGGACGGCTGCATGTGTTCATGCCGCCAACCCAGAACGCCCAGGACTACCTCGACCTGGTCGCGGCCATCGAGCAGGGCGCCCAAACACTGGGGGCCCCGGTGCGCATCGAGGGCTACCCGCCGCCATCCGATCCGCGACTGGACAAGCTATCCGTCACCCCCGACCCGGGCGTGATCGAGGTGAACGTGCAGCCGGTCGCGGACTGGGATGCGATGAAGGAGCAGACCTTCGGCCTCTACGAGGACGCACGCCAGTGCCGACTGGGCACGGAGAAATTCCTGATTGACGGCCGCGCCGTCGGCACCGGCGGCGGCAACCATGTCGTGCTCGGCGGGCCAACCACCAACGACAGCCCGTTCCTGCGCCGGCCGGACGTGCTCGGCAGCCTGATCCGCTACTGGCAGAACCATCCCAGCCTGTCGTACCTGTTCTCGGGCCTGTTCATCGGTCCGACCTCGCAGTCGCCCCGCGTGGACGAGGCCCGCGACGATGCGCTGTACGAACTGGGCATCGCGCTGTCGGAACTGCCGCGCAAGGGCCAGGATGCCCCGCCGTGGCTGGTCGATCGCATCCTCCGCCACCTGCTCACCGACCTGACCGGCAACACCCACCGCAGCGAGATCTGCATCGACAAGCTCTACTCGCCGGATTCGCCAACCGGGCGCCTCGGACTGATCGAATTCCGCGGTTTCGAGATGCCGCCGCATGCGCAGATGAGCCTGGTGCAGCAACTGCTGCTGCGTTCGCTGGTCGCGTGGTTCTGGGAGACGCCCTACGAGGCGCCGCTGAACCGCTTCGGCCGGACACTGCACGACCGCTTCCTGCTCCCGGAATTCTGCTGGCAGGATTTTCTGGACGTGATCGCCGACCTGGACGCCGCAGGGTTCGCATTCCGGCCCGACTGGTTCGCGCCGCATTTCGAGTTCCGCTTCCCCGCCCACGGCACGGTGACCTATCGGGGCATCACCCTGGAGCTGCGCCACGCACTGGAGCCCTGGATCACGCTGGGCGAGGAACCCGGCGCCGGGGGCACCGCGCGCTACGTGGATTCCTCCACCGAACGCGTCCAGATCAAGGTCAACGGTCTCACCGGCGACCGCTTCGCCATCGCCTGCAACGGCCGGCAGGTCCGGCTGACGCCGACCGGTCGCACCGGCGAATCGGTAGCGGGCGTGCGCTTCCGTGCCTGGAAGCCGTGGTCCGCCCTGCACCCGACGCTGGGCGCGGACACCCCGCTGATCTTTGATCTCGTCGATACCTGGAACAACCGATCGCTGGGCGGGCTGACCTACCATGTCGCCCACCCCGCCGGGCGCAGCTACGACACCTTCCCGGTCAACGCCTACGAGGCGGAATCACGCCGACTGTCCCGCTTCGAGACGGTAGGCCACACCCCCGGTCCGTTCCGGTTCACGCCGGCTGGCGAGAATCCGGATTTTCCGACCACCCTGGACCTGCGCCGGTCATGACCGCGCCTCGGACGCGAAGCGCCGCAACATCACCGGCAACAGGGTCAGATCGGTGATCAGCGCGACCAGCATCGCCAGCGCGGACAGCAACCCGAACAGCACGCTGGGCACGAAATCGGAGAAGCCCAGCAACGCGAAGCCGCAGACGATGATCAGCGTCGTATAAAGCAGAGCGGCGCCGATGCTGCGATGCGAGGCCCGCACCGCCGCTACCGCATCGCCGCCGCCGCGCCGCTCTTCCAGGAAGCGGTGGACGTAGTGGATGGTGTCATCCACCGCGATACCCATGGCCACCGCCGCGATGGTGATGGTCATGAAGTCCAGCGAAATGCCGGCCCAGCCCATCACGCCCAGGACGACGAAGGCCGACAGCACGTTGGGAATCACCGCGATGACGGCGATGCGCAACGAACGGAAGATCAGCGCGAAGGCCAGCGCCAGCGCGACAAACACCACGCCCAGGGTCATCGCCTGCGAGCTGAACAGCCGTTCCAGCAGATCCTGGTAGAGCACGAACAGCCCGGTGATCAGATAGTCATCCGGCGTCAGCCCCTGGTCCTCGAAGCCCTGACGCAGGGATTGCAGCAGGTCGCCGCGATCCAGACCCTCGGTGGTGTCGACGATGCGCGCCGACAGCCGCAGATGCCCGGCGGATTCCGAAAAGTAGCTGCGCACCAGGTTCTTGCGCATCGACTCGTCCAGCATCCAGTAGACCGCCGTCAGTTCGGTTTCGGTCAACGGACGATCGCCGTTGAGCGCGCGCGCCAGCTCGGTGAAGTTGACCAGCGACAGCACGGTGCCCATCGCCGGCTGCTCATCCATCACCGCCTGCATCCGTTGCAGCATCTGCACCGTCTCGGCGCGGATCACCAGATTGCCACCGTCCGGTCCACCGCCAGGCATGTGGTAGATCACGTCCAGCGGCGTGGACCCGCCGAACTCGCGGTCGATGAACGTCAGTTCCTCGTGAATGCGCGTGGACTCGTCGAAGTAGTCGATGAAGCTGTTCTCCACGTCCAGCAGCAGGGTGCCCGCCACCGCCAGCACGAAGGTCGCGATCGCCGCCATCATCACCAGCGCGCCGCGTCGGATCGACAATCCGGACAGGCCATTCACCGTGCCGCGCACCCAGCGATCGTCACCCGAACCGCTGACCCTCCGCAGCATCAGCATCGTCGCCGGGAACAGGATCAGGCTGGTCAGGATCGACACCGCCATCGCCAGAATCATCATCAGCCCGAAGGCGCGAACGGGCTCGATGTCGGTGAGGATCAGCGACGCGAAGCCCACCGACGTCGTCAGCCCGGCGTACAGGCACGGGCCCAGCTTGCGTCGCAGGGTCCGCGTCACCAGCGCCCGCTGATCGGCGCCCGCATCCGCCTCGGCCTCCTCGCGGTACTGCACGATCAGATGCACCACGACAGCCAGCGTGAGCACCAGCTGCAAGGCGATGAAATTGGCCGAAATCACCGTCGCCTTGAGACCCAGCAGGCCAAACAGGCCCAGCGTCATGATCACGCTGACGCCGCAGCAGACCAGTGGCAGCAGCACCCAGCGGATCCGGCGGAAGACCAGCAGCAGCACCAGGCTGATCATTCCGAGCACGGCAAGCCCGAACACGCGCAGGTCGTTGCGCACCATGCGGATCAGATCGACACCCAGTACCTCCGCGCCGCCCAGATAGAGATTGGCGCTGTCACGGTAGCGGTCGGCAATCTCGCGCATCGCGGCGATGTCTTCCGACCGCGCTCGCCGCTGCGCCTTCTCCAGGGGACTGGCCTGCTCGCGCAGCCGCTCCAGTCGCGTCAGTTGCTCGTCGGTCAGCCGGCCTTCCAGCCGGCCCGACTGGATGTCGATGATCCGTCGTTGCAACTCGTCCAGTTCGGGGTCGCTGCGGAACATGACCTGCAGGGCGGTGGCGGTCATCGCCTCGTTCACCAGCAGTCCGTCGTAAATCGGATGGCCATCCAGAATCTTCCGCAGCTCCCGAGGCCCGGGCGACAGGTTGTCCAGCAGCCAGGCGTCGGGATCGACATCCGATGACAGCCGCACCGACGCGTCCGCGGGAATCAGCGGCACGTTGATCAGCGAGCGGACCGATTCCACCGTCTCCAGCCGGCCGATCTCGCGCGTCAGCGCGCGCAGGTCATCGATCGACTGCGCACCGAACAGGTCGTGCCCCGCCGGCTCGTAGGCGACGAGCACGAACGCCTCGGACGCGAAGCGCTGCTGGACCAGACGCGCCTGGATGTAGTCGCGATTGCCCTCCGAAATCAGCGTCTCGGCGGAGGCATTGATCTCGAACCGGGGCGCATAGACGGCCAGACCTGCCGCCACGATCGCGAACAGAGCGAGCACCCAGCGATTGTGGCGAACCAGCCGTTCCGCCCAGCTCATTCACGCGCCTCGTCGGGCAGATTCGGCGACTTGCGCGGATAGTCCTCGTCGCGCTGCACGCCCTGCATGTACAGGTTGCGCATGAAGATGTACGGGTCCTCGGCCTCCTTCTGCAGCTTCTTGTACTGCTGGGCGCTGGGCCCGTATTCCTGGAACAGGTCGAAGCCGTTGATCAGCGTCGCTTCCGGCTGGTCCACCAGATACGGAATCGGATTGAGGAAATAGTCGACGATCAAACCCGAACCGCGTCGCAGGTCCGCCGGTCCGTAGAACGGAATGACGATGAACGTGCCCTGCCCGGCCCCGTAGCCATCCAGCGTGTCGACAAAGCCGGTGTCCTCCTGCTTCAGCCCCAGCCAGGCCTCGGCGGGATCGAACAGGCCCGCCAGCCCCACGGTGGAATTGACCAGGAATCGGGTGGTATCGATGCCGGCGGCCCGAAACCGCCCCTGCAACAGGAAATTGACGGTGCGGATCGGCATCTTGATGTTGTCGAACGCGTTGCCGATGCCCGTACGCACCGGCCGCGGGACGACGAACTCGTAGCCCTTGGACAACGGCGCGAACACGTAGCGAAAGGTCACGTCGTTGAACGCGAAGATGGCGCGGTTGACGCGGATCAGCGGATCGGGCGGCGGCTCGTAGGCCACCACGGTGGGCTCGATATCCTTGGCGGTGGCCGGCGGTGCCTGTTGCGCCGAGGGTTCGGCGGTCGCGTCCGCCTCGGGTTCGACGGGCCGCGAGGCGCAACCGGCCAGCACGACCAGCAGCACCAGTAGCAGGCCTCTCAACAGGCCCGCGGTCAGACTGTCCGACGACTCAGGCCTCGCGAACTCGGCCAGCATCGCATCTCCTTGGCATCAGGGACACCGCATCCTGCGACGTCTGTTCCGCCCCCGCATTCACAGACCCCAGACGGGCGCCCGGGTTCACAACCAGTCGGTGAGCAGGATGCCAATGCTGATCCGGTTGTGGTGATCCTGGTAGTCGATCAGGCTCTCGGCGTAGCCGGTGAACAGCTGCACATAGCCCCTGGCGCGGCCGGTGAACGGAAAACTCCAGCCCAGTTCCAGACTGCCGCGATTGTCGGCCCTGGCGTTGTTTCGCCAGACCGCCGAATAGGTGTCGTTGTCGTTGCGCCAGGCGACGACCATCTCAAACTGCCCGGCGTAACGCTCGATGTTCGGGTTGTCGTCGCCACGCGGATCGTCCGGCGTTTTCTTCTCCCGGTCCGGGATGCGAATCCATGGCCGGAACGCCACAATCATGTCCTCGACTTCCCAGATGAAGGTCGAATAGATGCGGTTCCAGCTCCGCGACTCCGGCAAATCGCGACCATTGGACTGGTGATTGATGCCGACCTGGATCTGATTCAGGTGACCAAACAGGGACCAGTCCACATCGAAACTGAGAAAGGCCTCCGGTTCGTGGTTGGTTTCACGAAACGGTCGCGACTGCGAGGCGTCGTAGGCCTGCCAGAACGACAGCCCGGTATAGGCAATCGACAGGTCGGCGCCACTGCCAAGCACATCCCGCAGGACGGGAATCCGGAAGCTCAACTGGAATTTCACCTCCAACCGCTCGGAAATCCCGTTGCCGTTGGTGCTCGCCAGGTTGGGGCTGTCCTGATACGCCAGCGGCAGCACGTAGTTCGGCCGATACGGCGTGAGCACGAAGGGGTTGAGCTGCGTCACTTCCTCGAACCGCAACCGCCGCTCCAGCGCCGTCCCGTTGCGATCCTGCTCCGCATCGGCGGCCTGTTGCGCCGACAGCCCGCTGCGCAACTGGTCCTCGCAGACCTGGCGCAAGGTTCCCACCTCGACCTCGGGCGGCGCGGTCGCGACCAGTTCGCGCGCGCAGGCCTCGATGTCATCGGGATCGACGACCTCGGCTTCCAAACCCTGCGCCCATGCCGCCGGCGCCACGCAAAGACACAGGAAGGCGATTCCCGCCCTGGACATCATCGTCTTGACACCCCTTCAGTCGCGAATGGTGATGCGTGGCCACCGGAATCGCGTCCCCGCTACGGCTTCTCGCATCCGTTCAAGTTGCACGCGATTGTGCGAAGCAATCCGCGTTCCCTAAACTTCCGGGCATCTTAACGACATGGACGAATCGCGCATGGAATTCACGAAGGAGATGTTGAACGACCCGCAAGCGTTGCTGCTGCTGGGCATTCCGATCGCCAAGGGCCTCATATCGGCCATCGCCATCTTCTTCATCGGGCGTTGGGTCGCGCAGCTCGTGGTCAAGCTCGCCAGAAAGGCGATGACGCGCGCCAAGCTGGACGAAACACTGATCACCTTCCTGGGCAACGTGTCCTACGGCCTGTTGCTGGCGATCATCATCATCTCCGCGCTGGGACAGCTGGGCGTGGACACCACCTCCGCCGCCGCCCTGCTCGGTGGCGCCGCGCTGGCCATTGGCCTCGCGTTGCAGAATCAACTGTCCTCGTTCGCCGCCGGCGTGATGCTGATCCTGTTCCGCCCCTTCGCCAAGGGCAACGTCGTCGACATCGGCGGGCAGATGGGCATCGTCGAGGAAATCAAGATCACCTCGACCATCCTCAAGACCTTCGACAACCAGCTCGTCTGGCTGCCGAACGCCAGCGTCTGGGGCAACAAGATCACCAACTTCAGCGCCCTGCCCACCCGCCGCGTGGACCTGGCAATCGGGATCGGCTACGGATCGGACCTGAAGAAGGCCAAGGACCTGCTGGTGGACATGCTCAAGGAGGAACCGCGCATCCTCGACGATCCCGCCCCCAGCGTCGTCGTCACCAACCTGGGCGACAACTCGGTCGATTTCGCCGTGCGCGGCTGGGCGGCCTCGGCCGACTGGTGGGCGACCCGCTGCGACCTGATCGAGCGGATCAAGCTGACCTTCGACGAGAACGACATCGAGATTCCGTTCCCGCAGCGGACGGTGCATCTGGTCAGTGAAGCACCTGCACCGGATTCCTCAGCGGCATAACCTTTCGCCCTGCCGGGCGGGTCGCTCAGTCCCGCCCGGTCAGGTGCGCGCCCAGGCGTAGCCGCAGCGCGTTCAGCTTGATGAACCCGGCCGCGTCGGCCTGCGAGTAGGCGCCGGCATCGTCCTCGAAGGTGGCGATGCGCGGATCGAACAGGCTGTCGGATTCGGAGCGGCGCCCCAGCACCTCGACGTTGCCCTTGTACAGCCGCAGCCGCACTTCGCCGTTGACCGGGCGCTGGCTGTCGTCGATGACCTTTTGCAGCAGCTTGCGCTCCGGCGCGAACCAGTAGCCGTTGTAGATCAGCTTGGCGTAGCGCGGCATCAGTTCGTCCTTCAGATGCGCGACTTCGCGGTCCAGGGTGATCGACTCGATGGCGCGGTGCGCCTTGAGCAGGATGGTGCCGCCGGGCGTCTCGTAGCAGCCGCGTGACTTGATGCCGACATAGCGGTTCTCGACGATGTCGATCCGGCCGACGCCATGTTCGCCGCCCACCGCGTTGAGCTTGGCCAGCACCTGGTAGGGCGTCATCGCCTCGCCGTCGATCGCCACGACATCGCCGTGGGCGAAGGTCAGCGTCAGTACCAGCGGCGTGTCGGTGGCCTCGCGTGGGTCCTTGGTCCAGCGCCACATGGCGGGTTCCGGCTCGACCCAGGGATCCTCCAGCTCGCCGCCCTCGTAGGAGATGTGCAGCGCGTTGGCGTCCATGGAGTACGGCGATCCGCCGTCCTTCTTGCGCGCGATGGGAATGCCGTGGCTTTCCGCGTAGGCGATCAGCTTTTCCCGGGAATTCAGGTCCCAGAACCGCCACGGAGCGATGACCTGGATGTCCGGCTTGAGCGCATAGGCACCCAGTTCGAACCGCACCTGATCGTTGCCCTTGCCGGTCGCGCCATGGGCGATGGCATCGCCGCCGGTCTGCTCGGCGATCTCGACCAGGCGGCGCGCGATCAGCGGCCGCGCAATCGACGTGCCCAGCAGGTATTCGCCCTCATAGATCGCGTTCGCCCGGAACATCGGGAACACGTAGTCGCGCACGAAGGTCTCGCGCAGATCCTCGATGAAGATTTCCTCGACACCCAGCGCCTCGGCCTTCGGTCGCACCGATTCCACCTCCTCGCCCTGGCCGAGGTCGGCCGTGAACGTCACGACGGGGCACTGGTAACGGTCCTGCAGCCATTTGAGGATCACCGAGGTGTCCAGGCCGCCAGAATAGGCGAGAACGATCTTGCTGGGTTGACTCATGGTCCGTGCTCGATAGCTGCGACCCCGGAGGGCCGGTCGTTTGGGAAACGCGGGGGCGCGTGAGTATAGCCTGATAGACTGCCGATTCCTTCGCCGCCCCACCCGGTCCCAACGTGTCCGAGAACCCGGCCGCCAACCCGGCCATCGCAAAACGCTTCCGTGGATTCCTTCCCGTGGTCGTCGATGTGGAAACCGGCGGTTTCAACGCCGCGACCGACGCCCTGCTGGAAATCGCCGTGGTGCTGGTACGAATGGACGAGACCGGACGCCTGTACCGCCATGAAACGGCGGCCTACCACGTCAAGCCCTTCGAGGGTGCCAACATGGAACCGGCCTCGCTGGAGGTCAACGGCATCGATCCGCATCACCCGCTGCGGCCGGCGGTGAGCGAACAGGATGCCCTGTCCCGGCTGTTCAAGGAGATTCGGGCGGAGATCCGGGCAACCGGCTGCACCAAGGCCATCCTGGTGGGCCACAACGCGCATTTCGACCTCGGCTTCCTGAACGCCGCGATCACCCGCACCGGGATCAAGCGCAATCCGTTTCATCCCTTCTCGGCCTTCGACACCGCCACGCTGGGTGGCGTCGCCTACGGGCAGACCGTGCTCAAGCGCGCATTGCTGGCGGCGGGGCTCGATTACGACGATGCCTCGGCGCATTCCGCGCGCTACGACACCGAGCAAACCGCCGATCTGTTCTGCCAGATCGTCAACCAGTTTCAGCCGATTTTCGACGGCGCGGTCGGTGCCGTAACCGGGGCCGCGGAGTCCCCGGATCTGTCATAGAAGCTTCACGATGCGTTAATGTCGCGACAATAGACCGGTCCTAGACTTCGACCATTCGATCTGCCGGCAGGTGAAGCATGGCTGTTACTTCGCGAGAGACGCGCCCACAAGTCGAACCCGCATCCAGGTTCGTGCACGAATTCGCCGTCAATGACGCCGATGTGAAAGCCTGCCAGCAGCTGCGCTACCGGATCTTCGCCGAGGAGATGGGCGCCCAGATCGACGGCGGCCCGGACAAGCTCGATGTCGACCGTTTCGATGCGCACTGTCATCACCTGATCGTCCGCGACACGCTGAACGGTCGCATCATCGCCTGCACCCGCCTGCTGACCTGCGAGGCGGCGGCGCGAACCGGTGGCTTCTATTCCTCCGGCGAATTCGAGATGGACATGATCGCCGCCCTGCCGGACCGCAAGGTGGAGGTCGGCCGGACCTGCGTGGACGCCGAATTCCGCTCCGGCGCCATCATCTCCAAGCTGTGGCAGGGGCTGACGGTGTTCATCACCCAGCACAACTACCGCTACCTGTTCGGCTGCGCGAGCATCGGCCTGGAGGATGGCGGCGATCAGGCCAGCGCCATCCTCGACAAGATCGAACGTCGCTACATGGCGCCCGAAGCCATCCA
>CALBOV010000004.1 GCA_937896565.1 uncultured Salinisphaerales bacterium | reverse complement strand
CCCGCCGCCACCGTGCGTTTCCCAGCCCGGGGGCGGACGGAAGTTCTGGCCGTTCTTCCAGTTCGCGCCGAGCGCGTCGTATTGCTGTCGCTTCTCCGCGTCTTTCAGAACCTCGTAGGCCTCGGAGACCGCCTTGAAACGATCCTCCGCCCCGGCCTCGGAGTTGCGGTCGGGATGGTACTTGCGCGCGAGCTTGCGGTACGCCGCCTTGATCTCGTCATCGGTGGCATTGCGCGCGACGCCAAGCGTTTCGTAGTAGTCCTGAAATTCCATGCGGGTCTTCTGTGAAATGACCTGTCAACTGGCCGTGAGATGGTGGCAGATGCGCCCGAATTCAACGGCGCGAGCAGAGGGTGAACAGCTTGGCGTGCGTCTTGTTGTGGGAATTTTGTACACTGACCGCGAGAGGCTGGGCCTCTCCGGGAACCGATCTCCATCTTGGCGCAGAAATGAAGCCGCCGCCTACCGGCGCACCGGCTTCGGATGATTGGGGTCATTCGAAATCAAGCCGCTCCGGGTGCTCGCGCCCCGGACGCGCCGTGCGTGATGTTGTCCGCGCGCGGCGCAGGCGTGACGTGAGGATCATCATGAACAACTGGACACGACTGCTGGCCGCCGCATGGCTTGGCCTGACCCTGGTCGCCTGCTCGGGCGGCGGCTCTTCCGACGGGAATGGCGACGGCTCGGCCTCGGGCGAGGTGCCACCGCTGGGCACCACGCAACTCTTCAACGAAGAGGGGACCATGGAGGGCTACACCCCGCCGGATACCAAGGCACAGGGGACAGGGCCGTCCTATGGATACGTGGTCACGCTGCCGTCCGCGGACCCCGGCTATTTGTTCATCGACGCCGCGATCTACTGGGATGACATTCAGGACTCGCTGACACTGGAGGTGCTGGGTCCGGATGGTTCGGTGGTCGCCGAGTCGTTTGCCGTACCGGCCATCGATCAGGTGATCCGGATCGACGCGCCGGCACCGGGGCGGTACAGCTTCGTCGTTCACGAGCGCCAGACACGGCCGGGGCAGGGCTTCCGCTTCGAGGCCTACGTGGCTCGCGGCGAGGGAGAGGTCGCCGTTGAGCCCAACCTGTGCATGGCCGAGGGCGAGGAACTGGTCATCGCCGAATGGACCGGCACCGCGCCAACATCGGTGGGTGGGCTGCCCGGCACCTCGGTTGATCAACCGCTGCCGGTGCCGGATGGCTGCGCCTACGATGAGTTGCAGGTGGACATCGCCTGGGACGTGGCCGCGGAAGATCTCGATCTGGAAATCCTCGACCCCGAGGGCAGCGTCGTCGCCAGTTCCGGTGACTCCAACATCGAGACCGGCGTTGCCGGCGAGACGGCAACGGCCACCGCGCCGCGCGCCGGTGAATATGTGGCGTCGACCAAGAGCTTCAGCAACTTCGAGACGCCGTTCAGCGGTATCGCGACGCTGCGTTGCACTACCGTCGGGGGCTGCCTGGAACTGGTGGACGACACGGTGACCGAGCTGCCGGCACCGGTGAAGTCGACCCGGGTGATCGTCGGCGTGGTGGACAGCGCCACGAATCCGTACCACGACTTCTTCTACGCCGGCAGCCAGATCTACCCGGATGCCGCGCCAAGCGCGGTCACGCCGGCGGTACTGGCCGAGCTGGGCGTCAAGCCGGAAAACCAGGTCGAGCTGACCCGAACCGGGGACATCGCCGCGGACATCGAGGCCGATGCCGCCATCTGGTCGCGGGTCAAGCGTGGCGAGCTGGTCTGGTTCAAGGGCACGAACCTGCTGGCGATCTCCTTCGCGGGCACGGACGTGGAGCCGCTGGTGCCCCAGACGCTGAAGAGTTCGCACGGCGTTGGCACTAGTGCCGCGGTGATGAAGGCCAACCCCGAAGCGGTCGTGATCATGATCGAGCAGGGCAATGACCTGGCCAGCGATCCCAGCCACGAATGGACCTTCCTCAATCCTTCCATTGATGTCGTGTCGACCAGCTACGGTGTTTCGCTGGCTCTGGGGCTGTTGCCCGTTCCGGAAACCCGGGCCTTCCATGCCGGCTTCGACGGCGTTGTCGGTCAGGGCAAGCTGCACTTCAGCTCGGCCGGCAACGGTCCGGGTTTGTCGCCCACGCGGGCGGGCGCCGGACCCTGGTGGTCCATCGGTGTTTCCGGTAGCGAGGAAGACAGTTCCGAAGGGCGCACCATCACGTCGGGGCGGCTGCCGGACTTCGTGTCCGATTTCACCCAGCAGCTGCCGTATTGCATGGACTGCGAGTCGGAGATCGACACCTCGGTCGGCGGGACCAGCTTCTCCACGCCGCGCTCGGCCGGCGTGGCTTCGCGGGTGCTGCTGGAGGTGCGTCGCAAGTACGGTCATCGCGGCGGCGTGGTCGATGTCGACGGGGTGCCGACCATGGCCGTGGGCGGCGAGATTCCGGTGACCAACTGGGTGCTGCGCCGGGCGCTGGAAGAGGCCGCCTGGGTGCCCGGCACGGTGGGTGAGCCGACCGAGATCGCGCTGGACCTGGCGACGCCGGTGATTCCGGAGCTTGCCTGGGTTGACCACGGCTGGGGCGATTTGTCCGCCCGCGATGACAAGCTGGTGGTCGAATCGGCGCTGACCCATCTGGACCTTGGCGCGTTGCCGCGAACCAAGCCGATTGGTTTCTGCGAGTTCCAGACCGAGATCATGCTGGAGCGCATGACCTACTGGAACGAGGTCGCCCCGTCGCTACCCGATCTGTTCGGTGGCGACACGACGCAGCCGCTGGACACCAACCCGTTCGTCTTCTGCGACTCGGCCGTGCCGACCCATCCGGCCAGCAATGATCCGGGTGGCAACTACGACGCCGCCGGTGATTTCGATGAAGACGGCGTCGCCAATGGCGAGGACAATTGTCCCGAGGTGGCCAACCCTGATCAGGCCGATGGGGACGGTGACGGCATCGGCGATGCCTGCGATGCGCCCCCCAGCGATATCGACGATGACGGTGTGATCGACGCCGAGGACAACTGCCCGAATGTGGCGAATCCTGAGCAGACGGATACCGGTGAGGATGGTGTTGGTGACGCCTGCGAGTCTTCCCCGGAGACTCCGATCGCCGACCCGGGGGCGGGGACCGTGGAAGTCGTCCGTTTCGAGGGGCCGACCGGCATCACGACGCCCGTGGTTTGTCTGGGCTGCGGCAGCGGGTCGGATGGCTTCGCCACCCATGAGGTGCGCTACGAGCTGCCGCCCCTGGCCAATGTGACCAGCCTCGACTTCACCCTGACCGCCGCCGTGGCCGAGCAGCTCGACATCGTGATCTACGACCCGGCCGGCGAGACGGTGGGTGAATCCGTGGCCGACCCGGCGCCGGGGATTTATCTGGCGCAGATCACCGAGCTGGTGGCGTTCGAGGGCGGATTCACGCTCAGTATCTCGACCACTTGTCCGGATACCGGCTGCAACTAATCCGGGCGGTGTAGAAACGGCCGGCGGACTTCTCCGTCGGCCGTTTTTTGTATTTCGGGCTATGGGGGTGGCTTGAAATCGTTTCCGCGCCGCCAGCGCGCTCCCAGGCGCTCAGGCTGCTATAATGCCGCGATAATTCGCGTGCTTTTGCGCGCGGCAACTATCGATAAACCTCCATGAGTGAAGGGAGCGAATGAGCGAGTTCGCGAAAGAAGTGCTGCACGTCAATCTCGAAGACGAGATGAAGCAGTCCTACCTCGATTACGCGATGAGCGTGATCGTGGGTCGAGCCCTCCCCGACGTCCGGGACGGCCTCAAGCCGGTTCATCGCCGCGTGCTCCACGCGATGCGCGAGCTGGGCAACGACTACAACAAGCCCTACAAGAAGTCGGCCCGCGTGGTTGGTGACGTGATCGGTAAGTATCACCCGCACGGGGATACCGCGGTCTACGACACCATTGTGCGTCTGGCTCAGCCGTTCTCCATGCGCTACATGCTGGTCGACGGGCAGGGCAATTTCGGGTCGGTGGACGGCGACTCCGCCGCGGCCATGCGTTACACCGAGGTGCGCATGGCGCGCATCGCGCATGAAATGCTGGCCGATATCGACAAGGACACCGTCGACTTCGTCCCGAACTACGACGAGTCGGAATCCGAGCCGGCGGTGTTGCCGACCAAGGTTCCGAACCTGCTGGTCAACGGCTCGGCCGGCATTGCCGTCGGCATGGCGACCAACATCCCGCCGCACAATCTCACCGAAATCGTCAATGCCTGCGTGGCGCTGATCGATGATCCCGAGATCACCATCGAGGGCTTGATGGAGCATGTGCCGGCGCCGGATTTTCCGACCGCGGCGTTGATCAACGGCACCGCCGGTGTGCGCGAGGCCTACGAGACCGGTCGCGGTCGCGTGTACATGCGTGCCCGGGCAGAGATCGAGGAGCTGCCCAGCGGCCGTCTGGCGATCATCGTCACCGAACTGCCGTATCAGGTGAACAAGGCTCGGCTGCTCGAAAAGATCGCCGAGCTGGTCAAGGAAAAGAAGATCGAGGGCATTACCGAGCTGCGTGACGAGTCCGACAAGGACGGCATGCGCATGGTGATCGAGCTGCGTCGCGGCGAGGCCGGCGAGGTCGTGCTCAACAACCTCTACCGCCAGACCCAGCTCCAGACCGTGTTCGGGATCAACATGGTGGCGCTGGACGGTGGCCAGCCGAAGACGCTGAACCTCAAGCAGGTGCTGGAAGCCTTCGTGCGTCACCGCCGCGAGGTGGTCACTCGCCGCACCATGTACCTGCTGCGCAAGGCACGCGACCGGGCCCATGTGCTGGAAGGCCTGACCGTCGCGCTGGCGAATATCGACGAGGTCATCGAGCTGATCAAGGCAGCGGCCTCGCCCGCCGAGGCCCGCGCTGCGCTGGTCGCGCGTCCCTGGGCGCCTGGCCAGGTGCGCGACATGCTCGGCCGCGCCGGTGCATCGGCTTCGCGTCCGCTGGAACTGGCCGAAGGGCTGGGGCTTACCGATAACGGCTACATGCTGTCCGAGGCCCAGGCCCAGGCCATCCTGGATCTGCGCCTGCACCGCCTGACCGGGCTGGAGCAGGAAAAGCTGATCGGGGAGTACCGCGAGATTCTCGACCAGATCGCCGAGTATCTGGACATTCTGGGCAGCACCGCGCGCCTGATGGAGGTCATCCGCGAGGAATTGACCACCGTTCGCGAGACTTATGGCGACGAACGTCGCACCGAGATTCTGGAAGACTTCATCGGTCTGGACCTGGAAGACCTGATCACCCCGCAGGACGTGGTCGTGACGCTGTCCCACGAGGGTTACGTCAAGAGCCAGCCGCTGGACGTGTTCCAGGCGCAGAAGCGCGGGGGTCGTGGCAAGCTGGCGTCCAGCTTCAAGACCGACGATTTCATCGACGCACTGTGGGTCACCCACACCCATGACACGCTGCTGTGCTTCTCGTCGGCCGGCAAGGTGTACTGGCTCAAGGTCTACCAGATCCCGCAGGGTTCTCGCGGTTCTCGCGGCAAGCCGATCGTCAATCTGCTGCCGCTGGAAGGCGATGAACGCATCTCGGCGATTCTGCCGATCAAGGACTTCAACACCGGCGAGTCGGTGTTTTTCGTCACCCGGCAGGGCGTCGTGAAGAAGACCGAGCTGGAGGCATTTTCGCGTCCTCGCGCCAGCGGCATCATCGCGCTGGCTTTGCGCGACGACGACGCACTGGTCAACGCGGCGCTGACCGACGGCACACGCGACATCCTCCTGGTCGCCGACAACGGCAAGGGCATCCGCTTTCCGGAAGAAAACGTCCGCACGATGGGCCGCACCGCCGCCGGTGTGCGCGGCATGAAGCTCGGCAAGGATCAGTCGGTGATCTCGCTGCTGATCTGCCAGGATGGCGACGTGCTGACCATGTCCGAGGCCGGTTTTGGCAAGCGGACGCCAGTGGACGACTACCCGTTGCGTGGTCGCGGCGGCCAGGGTGTGTTCGCCCAGCGTCTGACCGACAAGACCGGCAAGCTGGTTGCGGCGATCCAGGTGGTCGAGGCTGACGAGATCATGCTGATCACCGAATCCGGCAATCTGAACCGCCAGTCGGTGGCCGGCATCTCGCGCCTGAGCCGCAACACCCAGGGCGTCAAGCTGATCCGTCTGGCCGAGGGCGACCGCCTGGTTGGCGTGGACCGGGTGGCGATCGAGGCCGAGGAAGACGTCGACGGCGAAGACGAAGCCTGACGCTGATGTCCGCCGGCGTCCGGGTGACGCCGGCGGGAGCACATCCCGCAAGCCACCGTGCAGGGCGACAGGTCCGCCGGTTCGGTGTACTCTCCCGCGCCCCAACTTCGGATGGACACCGCTCCGGGAGCACCATGACGCGCGTTTTCAACTTCTCAGCCGGACCGGCCACGCTGCCGGTGGACGTTCTCCAGCAGGTTCAGGACGAGCTCCTGGACTGGCAGGGAACGGGCATGTCCGTGATGGAAATGAGTCATCGTGGCAAGGCCTTCGTCTCCATTGCCGAACAGGCGACCGAGACGCTGAAAACGCTGCTCAACGTGCCGGACAACTACAAGATCCTGTGGATGCAGGGCGGGGCGACCGGGCAATTCTCGGCCGTGCCGATGAACCTGCTGCGCGGCCGTGACACTGCCGACTATGTCGTGACCGGCAGCTGGGGCAAGAAGGCGGTCAAGGAAGCGGCCAGGTATTGCTCGGCGCAGACCGTGGCAAGGCCGGTCGACGACAAGTTCACCCATGTGCCGGACCGTGACGACTGGACCCTGAACCCTGAAGCCGCCTACGTGCACTACACGCCGAACGAGACCATCGAAGGCGTGGAGTTTCCCGACGTGCCGGATGTCGGCGACGTGCCGCTGGTGGCGGACTTCTCGTCGACCTTTCTGTCGCGTCCGATCGATGTCGGTCGTTTCGGCATGATCTACGCTGGCGCGCAGAAGAATCTGGGCCCGGCCGGGGTCACCATTGTCATTGTTCGCGATGATCTGATCGGCGACGTGTTGCCGCAGACGCCGACAGTGCTGGATTACGCGAAGGTCGCCGATGGCGAATCCATGCTCAACACGCCGCCGTGCTTTACCTGGTACGTCTGCGGCCTGGTGCTGCAATGGATTCAGCGCCAGGGTGGCCTGAAGGCGATGGCGGCCCGCAATGCGGCCAAGGCCGGCAAGCTCTACGCCTTCATCGACGCGTCGGGTTACTACCGCAATCCGGTGAAGCCCGAGCATCGTTCGTGGATGAACGTCCCGTTCACGCTGCCCGACGCTGCGCTGGATGCGGATTTCCTCAAGGGCGCGGAAGCAGCCGGTCTGTCCACGCTCAAGGGTCACCGCAGCGTGGGTGGCATGCGCGCGAGCCTCTACAACGCCATGCCGGAAGCCGGTGTCGACGCGCTGGTCGACTACATGAAAGAGTTCGCGAAGAAGAACGGCTAGATCATTGAAAAAATACAAGATTCAGACGCTGAACAATATCTCGGCCAAGGGCCTGGACCGGTTTCCCCTTGATCGTTACGAGGTCGCCTCGGGTCTGGTGGAGCCCGATGGGCTGATTCTTCGTTCAGCCAATATCCACGACATGGAGATTCCCGGTTCTCTGTGGGCCGTGGGCCGCGCCGGCGCCGGTACGAACAACATTCCCGTGACGCAGATGAGCGCCAAGGGCGTCGCCGTGTTCAATGCGCCGGGCGCCAACGCCAACGCCGTCAAGGAGCTGGTGCTCACCGGCATGCTGTTGGCGTCGCGCAACATCATCGCGGCCTGGGATTTCGTCAATTCGCTGGATGGCGATCCGGCGTCGATGAACGAGCGGGTCGAGGCCGGCAAGAAGCAGTTCAAGGGCTTCGAGTTGCCGGGGCGCACGCTGGGGGTCGTTGGTCTGGGCGCCATCGGCGTCCGGGTCGCGAACGTGGCGCAGGACCTGGGCATGAAGGTGATCGGCTATGACCCGGCGATTACCGTCGGAAACGCCTGGCAGCTGGATGCCAAGGTTGACCAGGCGCTGACCGTCGAGGAACTGCTGGCCAAATCGGACTTCGTGACGCTGCATGTGCCGCTGATCGAACCGACACGAGGCCTGATCAACGCCGATCGCATCAAGCTGATGCGCGATGGCGCGACCCTGCTGAATTTCTCGCGAGCGCCAATCGTCGACGAAGCCGCGGTGCTGGCCGCGTTGGAAGAGGGCAAGCTGCATCGCTATGTCTGCGATTTCCCGACGCCGACGGCCAAGGGGCATCGCGGCGTGATCGCCTTGCCGCACCTGGGTGCGTCAACCCAGGAGGCCGAGGACAACTGCGCGGTGATGGTCGCCGACCAGCTCCGCGACTATCTGGAGACCGGCAACGTGCGCAATTCGGTGAATTTCCCTGAGGCGGTTCTGCCGCTGACTGACGGCGCGGCGCGGCTGGCGGTGGCCAATCGCAACGTGCCGAATATGGTCGGTCAGATTTCCACCGCGCTGGCCAAGCGCAACCTCAATATCGCCGACCTGCTCAACAAGTCGCGTGGTGATCTGGCGTACACGCTGGTCGACGTCGACGGCGAGTTGCCGTCCGATCTGATCGCGGAACTGAAGGGCATCGACGGCGTGCTGTCGGTGCGGGCCATCGAGCACTGAGTCCGGGGTACGGGTCATGACGGATTCCAAGCAACGACTCGCCGCCGCGCGCTCGGCGATCGACGAACTGGATCAGTCCATCCAGAAGATGATTTCCGACCGCGCCCGCCTGGCGCAGGAGATCGCGATCATCAAGCAGCAGGCCGGCGATGTGGGTGACATGTATCGCCCGTCGCGCGAGGCCGAGGTGTTGCGGCAGGTGATGGCCCGCAACGAGGGGCCGCTGACGGATGAGACCGTCGCCCGGCTGATGCGCGAGATCATGTCGGCCTGCCTGTCGCTGGAATCCCCGCTGACCGTCGCCTATCTCGGTCCCGAGGGCACCTACACCCAGGGCGCGGTGCACAAGCATTTCGGGCACGCCGTGCGCTCGCGTCCCATGGTTGCGATCGACGAGATCTTCCGCGATGTCGAGGCAGGCAATTCGCACTACGGCGTGGTGCCCATCGAGAACTCGTCCGAAGGCGTGGTCAGCCACACCCTGGACTTGTTCGTGTCCAGCCCGCTGCGCATCTGCGGCGAGGTGACGCTGCCGATCCATCATCACCTGCTCAGCGACCAGGACCTGCCGGACGGTATCACCAAGGTCATCGCGCATCCGCAGTCGCTGGCGCAGTGCCGGACCTGGTTGCAGACGCGTCTTCCGGCGGCCGAGCTGGAGACGGCATCCAGCAACGGCAAGGCCGCGCGGCTGGTGGCCGAGAACCCTGGCAGGGGCTGGGCGGCGATTGCCGGCCGGCCGGCGGCGGAGCTCTACGCACTGAAGATCGCCGCCGCGAACATCGAGGACGAGTCGGACAACACGACGCGCTTCCTGGTCATCGGCCGTCAGCAGACCGCGCCCACCGGCGACGACATGACCTCGTTCGTGTGCTCGGCGCATGGCGGGGATCAGCGTCCGGGTGCGCTGTTCGAGTTGCTGAAGCCGTTCTCCGATGCCGGCGTCAACATGACCCGCATCGAGTCGCGGCCGTCGCGGCGTGGTAACTGGAACTACAATTTCTACATCGACGTGGCCGGACACGCGGACAATGCACCGCTGAACGAGGTGCTCAAGGCTGTGGAAAGTCGCTCCGACCTGTTCAAGATTCTCGGCTCGTATCCGCGGGCTCCGCTGGCCTGACCCGGCCAACGACCAACGAAGACGACGATGAAAGATTTCAAGCAATTGGCAATGCCGGGCCCGGTGGCGCTCAAGCCGTACACCCCGGGCAAACCGGTCGAGGTGCTGGAGCGTGAGCTGGGCATCACCGGTTCGATCAAGCTGGCCAGCAACGAGAACCCGCTGGGTTGCAGTGCGACGGTGACCGCCGCCGTGCAGGCCGCGCTCGGCGGCGAATTCTTCGCTCGCTATCCCGATGCATCGGGGCATGAACTGAAATCGGACCTGGCCGCGCACCACGGCATCACCGCCGACCGGATCACGCTGGGCAACGGCTCCAACGACATTCTGGTGCTGCTGGCGCAGGCGCTGCTGGGGCCGGGTCGCGCATCGGTGTTCTCGGGCTACGCGTTCGCGGTGTATCCCATCGCCACGGCCGCCGCGAGTGGCGAGGCGAGGGTGGCGTCGGCGCTGGGGCCGGATTCGGCCATGCCCTACGGCCATGATCTCGACGCCATGCGGGCGCTGATCGACGACGACGTGCGTCTGGTTTTTGTCGCCAATCCGAACAATCCCACCGGTACCTGGCTGGAGCCGGACGCCTTCGAGGCCTTCCTGCGGGACGTGCCCGAGGATGTGGTCGTCGTGCTGGACGAGGCCTATCACCACTATCAGCCGGAGGAATGGCGTATCGATTCGCGCCGGCTGCTGGACGCCTATCCGAACCTGGTCGTGACCCGGACGTTCTCCAAGATCTACGGCATCGCGGCGCTGCGCATCGGCTACGGCCTGTCGCACCCTGCGCTGGCGGACATCCTCAACCGGGTGCGTCAGCCGTTCAACAACAACGCGGTGGCACATGTGGCCGCGCGTGCCGCGCTCGCCGACGAGGAGTTCGTCGATGAGTCGGTGGCGACCAATCTGACCGGCCTGGCGCGCATCCGGCAGGGACTGGACGACCTGGGGCTGGGCTATCTGCCGACGCACACCAACTTCCTGACCTTCGACCTGGGCCGGGATGCAGCCTCGGTGTACGAGGCGATGCTGCGCGAGGGGGTGATCGTGCGCCCGCTGGCCGGTTACGGCATGCCCAATCACCTGCGGACCACCATCGGCACCGCGGACGAGAACGAGCGCTTCCTCGCGGCGCTCGGCCGCGTGCTGGGCGGGCAATGAACACCCGATGATCCAGTCCCGAAGGATTGCGATCTACGGGGTCGGCCTGATCGGCGGCTCGGTCGCGCTGGCGCTGCGCGCGGCGGGGTTCGAAGGCAGCATCGTCGGCTTCGGGCGCCGCGAGTCCGAGTTGACCCGCGCGGTGGCCCTGGGCGTGATCGATCGCTATTCCACCGATGCTGCGGAAGTCGCCGCGCAGGCCGACCTGCATCTGCTATGCGTGCCCGTTCTGGCGATGGAATCCGTGTTGGCGGCGATCGCGCCGGCCTGTGGCGAGCAAGCCATCATCAGCGATGTCGGCTCGACCAAGCAGTCGGTGATCGAGGCCGCGGTGCGGGTATTCGGCGCCTTGCCGGCCGGGTTCGTCCCCGCGCATCCGATCGCGGGCACCGAGCGCACGGGCGTGGCCGCCGCCTTTCCGGAGCTGTACCGGGAGCGGCTGGCCATCCTGACGCCGGCGGAAACCAGCAGCGAGGCCGCGGTGCGCGAGGTGGAACAGCTCTGGCGTGCCTGCGGCGCACGGACCATTCGGATGGCGGCCGATCATCACGACGATGTGCTCGCCGCGACCAGCCATTTGCCGCACATGCTGGCCTTCGCGCTGGTCGACATGCTCGCGACGCGGCCGGATCACGACGAGATTTTCATGTATGCCGCAGGTGGTTTCCGTGATTTCACGCGGATCGCATCCAGTTCGCCCGAAATGTGGCGGGACATCGCGCTGGCGAACCGGGCCGCGGTCAGCGGGAATCTCGACGCCCTGATCGCTCGCCTGCAAACACTCAGACAGGCCATTGATGCCGGTGACGCGACGGAGATCGAGTCGCGTTTTCGGCGGGCGAAATCGGCGCGTGACGAGTATGTGGCGCTGACCGAAGGGCGGGGTGACGCATGAGCGGTTCCAGTCAGCGGTTCCTGGTCCGGCCCTCGGGTCCGCTGCGCGGGGAGTTGCGTGTGCCCGGTGACAAGTCGATTTCGCATCGCGCGGTGATGCTCGGCGCGCTGGCCGATGGCATCACCACGATCGAGGGCTTTCTGCCCGGCGAGGATTGCCTGGCGACACGTCGCGCCTTCGAGGCGATGGACGTGGCCTGCGAGGAGACATCCGAGACCGGCATGCGGATTCACGGCGTTGGCCTGTACGGGCTTTCCGAGCCTTCCGCCCCGCTGGACCTTGGCAATAGCGGTACCTCGATGCGGCTCCTGTCCGGTCTGCTGGCGGGGCAGGAATTCTCCAGCACGCTGATCGGCGATGCCTCGCTTTCGCGGCGACCGATGCGCCGGGTCACCGAACCATTGGCGCGGATGGGGGCGCAGATCGAGACCACCGAGGCGGGCACCGCGCCACTGCATATTCGCGGGGGGCAGCGCCTGCACGGTGCGTCCTTCGACCTGTCCGTGGCCTCGGCGCAGGTCAAGAGCGCGCTGCTGCTGGCCGGGCTCTACGCGCAGGAGCCGACGATCGTCAACGAGCCGGGCATCAGCCGTGACCACACCGAGCGGATGCTGGCGAGTTTCGGTGTTGACGTGCCGGTTTCCGGGCTGAGTTGCCGGGTTCGTGGCGGGCAGCGCCTCAAGGCGACGACCATTGACGTCCCGGCGGACTTGTCGTCGGCTGCGTTCCCCGTCGTCGCGGCGCTGATGGTGTCCGGATCGGACATCCTGCTGCCGGGTGTGGGCGTGAATCCTTCGCGTGCCGGCATTCTGAAGATCCTGGAAATGATGGGAGCGCAGGTCTCGTTGCTCAACGTGCGCGCCGCCGGCGCCGAGCCAATCGCCGATCTGCACATCGTGGCCGGGCCGCTTCACGGTGTGGATGTGCCGCCGGCGCTGGTGCCGCTGGCGATTGACGAATTTCCCGCGCTACTGGTGGCCGCCGCGATGGCCAGCGGGGTCACCCGCATCACCGGGGCGGCGGAGTTGCGGGTCAAGGAATCCGACCGGATCGCCGCGATGGCGAAGGGGCTGGAAGCCGTCGGCGTGCGTGTGGAAGAGGCCGAGGATGGCATCACCGTCCATGGTGGCGGCGTCCGCGGGGGGCTCGTGGATGCCCTGGGTGACCACCGGATCGCGATGTCCTTCGCGGCGCTGGGTGCCGTGGCACCCGAGGGTATCGAGATCGTGGACGTGGCCAACGTGCAGACCTCCTTCCCGGGATTTGTCGGGGCCATGGCCGGCCTCGGCCTGAATATCGAGCAAAGCGCATGAACAGGGTGGTGCCGGTTGTCGCGGTGGACGGCCCCAGCGGGGTGGGCAAGGGCACGCTCTGCCTTGCCTTGAGCGAGCGTCTGCGCTGGCATCTGCTGGATTCCGGCGCCTTGTACCGGCTGGTTGCGCTGAGTGCGCTGCGTCAGCGGACCGCGCTGGATGACGAGGCGACGCTGGCCGGGACCGCGCGGCGGCTGCCCGTCCGATTCGAGGTCGTGCCGGGGCAGGGTGTTCGTATCGACCTGGATGGCGATGACGTGACCCGGGCCATTCGCGAAGAGGCTGTCGGTGAGGCGGCGTCACGCGTGGCGGCGCTGCCCCTGGTTCGGGCGAACCTGCTGGAACGTCAGCGTGACTTTCGCACGGCTCCGGGTCTGATCGCCGATGGTCGCGACATGGGAACGGTGGTGTTTCCCGATGCGCCGCTGAAACTGTTTCTGACGGCCTCGGCGGAGGTGCGCGCGAAACGCCGCGCCGCGCAATTGAGCGTCCCCGAAAACAGTGCTACATTTGAAAAGATTTACTCTGATATAATCTCGCGCGATCAGCGGGATGCTTCGCGTGCGACCGCGCCGCTCAAGGCAGCCGATGACGCGGTGGTTCTCGATACGTCCGAACTTGGCATAGACGACGTGTTCGAGCAGGCCATCGAGCTCATCGCGGAGCGCAGGCTCAAGCAGTTCGACTGATCGCGTACAGCATGAATGTCCGGGGCGCCAAGGATCGGCGCCCCGATTGTTTTTATCAGCCCCGGCATTTACGGATGAACCGCCGGTACAAATCGAGTGTGTCTTAATTCATATGTCTGAAAGTTTCGCAGAACTCTTCGAGCAATCCATTGCTCAACAAACCATGCAGCCGGGTTCCATCGTCACGGCCCGCGTGCTGCAGGTAAAGCCGGATGTGGTCATCGTCGACGCGGGCCTGAAGTCCGAAGGCGTGATCCCGATCGAGGAGTTCTACAACGACTCCGGTGAGCTGACCATCGGCGAAGGTGACGACGTCGAGGTGGCGCTGGAGACCGTTGAAGACGGCTTCGGTGAGACCAAGCTGTCCAAGGAGAAGGCCGAGCGCATCAAGACCTGGGATCGCCTGCAGAAGGCGTTCGACGACGAGGAAATCGTGGTCGGCCAGATCAGCGGCAAGGTCAAGGGTGGTTACACCGTCGATGTTGGCAATGTCCGCGCGTTCCTGCCGGGCTCGCTGGTCGACATCCGTCCGGTTCGCGACACCGCGTACCTGGAAGGCAAGCCGCTGGAATTCAAGGTCATCAAGCTGGACCGCATCCGCAACAACGTGGTGGTCAGCCGCCGCGAAGTGCTGGAAGCCGAGTACTCGGTGGAGCGCGAGGCGCTGATCGAGAAGCTGCAGGAAGGCATCGTGCTGCAGGGCGTGGTCAAGAACCTCGTCGACTACGGCGCGTTCGTCGACCTCGGTGGCATCGACGGTCTGCTGCACATCACCGACATGTCCTGGAAGCGGGTCAAGGATCCGTCGGAAGTTGTCGAAGCCGGCCAGGAAGTCGAAGTCAAGGTGCTTAAGTTCGACCGTGAGCGCATGCGCGTCTCCCTCGGCCTGAAGCAGCTGGGCGAAGACCCGTGGGTGGACATCGCCCGTCGCTACCCGGAAGGCACCCGCCTGTTCGGCAAGGTCACCAACATCACCGATTACGGCGCGTTCGTCGAGATCGAGGAAGGTGTGGAAGGCCTGGTTCACGTCTCCGAAATGGACTGGACCAACAAGAACGTCTCCCCCGGCAAGGTCGTGCAGATCGGCGACGAGGTCGAGGTCATGGTGCTGGATATCGACGAAGAGCGTCGCCGCATCTCCCTCGGCATCAAGCAGTGCATCCCCAACCCGTGGGAAGAGTTCGCGCAGAACTTCCAGAAGGGCGACAAGGTCCGCGGTGCCATCAAGTCGATCACCGACTTCGGTATCTTCATCGGCCTGGACGGTGGCATCGATGGCCTAGTCCATCTGTCCGACCTGTCCTGGAACGAAGAGGGTGAGGACCTGGTCCGCAACTTCTCCAAGGGTGAGGAAATGGAAGCCGTGGTGCTGTCCATCGACGCGGAACGCGAGCGCATCTCGCTGGGCGTCAAGCAGATGGAACAGGATCCGTTCGCCTCCTACATGGGCCGTCATCCGAAGGGCTCCATCGTCACCGGCACCATCCGCGAAGTCGATCCTCGCGGCGCCGTGATCGATCTGGAAGAAGGCATCGATGGCTACCTGCGTGTGGCTGACATCTCCCGCGAGCGCATCGAGGATGCCCGCACTGCACTGAACGCTGGTGACAGCGTTGAAGCTCGCATTGTCGGCATGGATCGCAAGACCCGCTCGATCTCCCTGTCCATCAAGGCCAAGGAGATGAAGGAAGAGGCCGATGCCGTGGCCGAGTACAGCCGCAGTGCCCAGACCGGCACGACCAGCCTGGGCGATCTGCTCAAGGAGCAGATGGGCGAGGGTGGCAAGGACGACTAAAACCGTCCTGCAATCGCTGTAAGCTCAGGAAAATAAAGAGGAAACAAGCCCGTGGCGTGTTGCGCGCCACGGGCTTTTGTTCTACTGTGGTCGCGTGGTGATCGAGAGGAGCTTGGATTCGTTCATGACCAAGTCGGAATTGATTGACCAGCTGGCGGACAATCAGCCGCATCTGTCACACAAGGATGTGGAGCTGGCCGTGAAACTGGTCTTGGACAAAATCACGGATGCGTTGGCCGAAGAGGATCGGATCGAGATCCGTGGATTCGGCAGCTTCTCGCTTCATCATCGCCCGCAGCGCATCGGACGCAATCCCAAGACCGGTGACGCCGTGGTGATACCGTCCAAGGCGGTCCCGCATTTCAAGCCCGGCAAGGAGTTGCGCGAGCGTGTCAACGGATCGGACTGACGCCAGGAGTCCCGTCAGCCGTATGCTGATGTCGATCGCATTGTTGGTCGTGGCTTGCCTCGGGCTTGCATTAGCGTTTTCAAATACCCAGGAAGTCACCGTTGACTTGCTGTTAGTTGAACTGACATTGCCGCTGATTGGGTGGATGGTCGTCGAATTGATCGCTGTGGTCGTCGTAATGCTGATTTTTAGCGCGCTTTGGGTGGCTTCTCTCAAGCGGCAGATCCGCCGGCAGGCGCGCCAGATCAAGGATCAGGAGGCCGAGTTGAAGAATCTCCGGAACCTCCCGATCCACGATGTTTGATGCCTTTGGCCTAGCGTTGCTGCTGATGCCCATGGCGGGAGCCGTGGGCTGGTATCTGCGCAGCCGCGTGCGCCCGCCGGAGACACAGCCGGCACCCAATACCGACTACCTGCAAGGTGTCCAGTACCTCGTCAACGACGAGACGGACAAGGCGATGGATGTGTTCATCCGCTTGCTGGAAGTCGACAACGACACCGTCGAAACCCACCTGGCGCTGGGCGCGCTGTTCCGGCGACGGGGCGAGGTCGATCGGGCACTGCGGGTGCATCAGAATCTCGTCGCCCGACCGAATCTGGATCACAAGTACCGAAACCGCGCGCGGCTGGAACTGGCCCAGGACTACATGAAGGCCGGTGTGCTCGATCGCGCGGAGGGCCTTTACCTGGAGCTGCTGGAGCAGGGCATGTTCCAGGACGCCGCGCTGGCGTCGCTGGTCTCGATCTACGAAAAGGAGCGGGACTGGGAGCGTGCGATCGAAGCGACGCGTCGACAGGAAAAGGTTCAGGGGACTGCCGAACCTGGCCGGCTGGCGCAGTACGCCTGCGAGATGGCCGAGGAAGCTCTGTGGCAAAAGGACAGCAAGACGGCTTTGCAGTGGGCCAAGCGGGCGCTGACGGATGATCGCGGCTGCGTGCGTGCCAGCCTGCTCGAGGGCAAGGCGCTGGAGGCGACGGGCGATCACAAGGCTGCCGTCAGAGCGTACCGCCGGGTTGTCAAACAGGATCCCCGATTCGTGGTCGAGACGCTGGGTCCGCTCAAGCGGTGCTACGAGGCGCTGAACAAGTCGGACGAATGGATCAGTTATCTGCGTGAGCAGTCGACGCAGCAGTCGTTGCCCGCGGTGCAGGTCGCTCTGGCGCGCGAGAGCACGCCTGCTGACGGCGTTGCGCTGCTGGCAAGCTACCTGTCGACCACGCCGTCCTGGACGGCCTTCAATCACCTGCTGGAACTGAACCAGGCCGAGTTGCCGCCGATGCTGGCGGCGCCGCTGGAGACCCTGCACGGCGCGTTGCGAGCCACGCTGGCCAGTGCGCCGCTCTACGCCTGCCAGCATTGCGGGTTCTCCGGGCGCGCGATTCACTGGCAATGCCCGAGTTGCCGGAACTGGGCGTCGATGACGCCGGTTTCGGACGTCGCCAAACCGAGCTGAGCCGGTGCCGGCCCGGCCGGCCTTCCCCTGACAATTCGACCTTCGTCGAACTTTTTCATACTCTTGGTGGTTTGCACAGGGGAGCACTGGGCAGGGAGCGATGCCACTGGCGTTTGTCACCGGATCCACAGGATTCGTCGGCCAGAACCTGATCGAAGCGCTGGGGCGGGACGGTTGGGACGTCGTCGCTTTGCATCGCGCCAGCTCCGATCTGACCCGCCTGAATCAGCTGGGTGTGACGCTGCAATGCGGCGATGTGGCCGATTTGGCCAGCGTGCGCGCCGCCATGCCCGACCGGCCCGACGCCGTGTTTCATGTGGCCGGCGACACCAGTCTGTGGCGCCGCCAACGGACGGAGCAGACGCTGGTCAACGTCCGCGGTACCCGCAACGTGGTCAAGGTGGCGCTGGAACACCGCGCCGCTCGGTTCGTGCATACCTCCAGCGCCGTCGCGTTCGGGTTGCACTCCGGACGTATCAACGAGATGACACCGGTCTCGGCGGCGAAATCACCCATCGACTACATCCGGACCAAGGCCATGGCCGAGCGCGAGGTTCGGCGCGGCATCGCCCGGGGGCTAGCCGGGGTGATCATCAACCCATCCAATATTCTCGGCCGCTACGATCACAACAACTGGTCGCGGCTGTTCCAGCTGGTGCAGCAGCGGCGCCTGCCGGGCATGCCGGATGGAGGCGGCTCGTTCTGTCATGCCGGCGCCGTTGCCGATGCGCATATCGCCGCGGCGCGTGACGGACGCGTTGGCTGCAACTATCTGCTCGGCGGGGAGGACGCGGCGTATCTGACGCTGGTCAAGCGGGTCGCGAAGGCGTTGGGGCGCACGGTCGCGCCGCGTCCCTTGCCGGTGCGGGTCCTGTCCGCCTATGCGCGCCTGGAGGAAATGGTGGCGCCGGTGTTCGGGCGCGACCCGGATCTGACCCGCGAGACGGTGACACTGCTGTCCAGCAACATCTACTGTGATACCTCCAGGGCGGTGGCCGAACTCGGTTTCCAGCGCGTCGACATGGATCGCATGCTCAGCGAAACCATCGAATGGATGGTTTCGGAGCACATGCTCAAGGCGATCAGCCCGAGGATCCCGCCCGCTTGAGTTCATCCGGCGCCATGCGCCGGTATTCCAGCATTCGCGATTCCAGTCGAGCGCGCTCGGCGTCGCTGAGGTTCGGGCGTTGCAGACCGGTGTGCAACTGGTTGATGGCCGCCCGGTAATTGCCCCGATACCGGAAATACGCCGCCATCTGGTAATGCGCTTCAGGTTCGCGGCCGCTGTCGCGCGCGGCCAGGGCCAGCAGGCGGAACGTGTCCGGTGCGTTGCGCCGGTAGGCGCTGCTGTCCAGCAGGACGCGGCGCGCCTCGTCCGAGGCGCCAGTGCGGATCAGCGTGTCGGCGTAGGCCAGCGAGACCGGCTGGTAGTTCGGATAACGGCGTTCCAGGTTCGCGTAGCGCGCGATGGCCGCCTCATCCTGTCCCGCCAGGTGTTCGGCCTGCGCCATGGCCAGCTGCACGTTCACCTGATCGGGATTGGTGATGGCGTTGAGATGCTTCAGCGCGCTGTCACCGTCGCCGCTGTACAGGTCGATCAGGGCCAGCCCGTAGCGGGCTTCGTCATCCGACTCGTCGTGCTCCAGCGAACGGCGGAAGAATTCGCGTTCCAGCGACGGGGGCGCCGACGCCAGAACGCGGGCGCGGGCGCGCATGTAGCGGTACTGATCCGAACTCTCGTGCTCGACCGGGTCGTAGTCGTCGGCGCGGTTCAGCGCCTCACTGACGCGCGTGGCCGAGACGGGGTGGGTGAGCAGAATTTCCGGCAACTGGTTGCCATAAAGCCGTGTCTGTTGATGCAGGCGTTCGAAGAACGTCGCCATGCCTTTGGGATCGTAGCCGGCATCGGCGAGCGTGCGGATGCCAAGCCGGTCGGCCTCCAGTTCATGAGAGCGCGTGTGATTGATCTGTCGCTGCTGGATGGAGGCCAGGCCCACGCCCAGCGCGGCCTGGATCAGATCGGGATCGGTGGCACCGGCGAGCGCCGCGGCCACCACCAGGGCCGCGGTGGCCAGGTTCCAGCCGGTGGAGCCCTGCAACTGTCGGGCGATATGCCGCTGGGTGACATGCGCCTCCTCGTGCGCGAGCACGCCGGCGAGTTCGGACTCGTTGGTCGATGCCTGCAGCAGCCCGGTGTGCACGCCGATATAACCACCCGGCAGCGCGAACGCGTTGATGGAGTCGTCGCGGATGATGAAGAAGCGGAACCCGTTCGGACTGACGCCGCCGTGAGCCGCCAGCTCCGCACCGACGGAACTGATGTATTCGGTGAGTTCCTGGTCCTCGAGAATCAGTCCGGCCGCGTACAGCTGGGCCTCGATGCGGGCGCCGATCTCCGCTTCCTCGGACAGTGACAGTGTCTGATCCGCTGGCTCACCGAAATCCGGGAGATTCACGCTGGCCCGAACCGGTGACACGACCAGGTTCAGGAGGCAGATCAGGAGCAGAAGTCGGCTTATCGGTGCAAACATTCGGTGAGATGGCGTGTGCTACAGTCGCGCCGACCCGGTCAGAGCCGGAAACGGCGCATTTTCATCGTACGCCGATTAGAACATGGCTGCGCTCCGGAGTTAGTGAGACGGGTAACAAGCGGCGATCGGAACTCTGATCAGCGGCTGGCGGTCTTCCAGTGCATCCGCAGCCGTTCCGGCGTGCGTCATGCGCGGTCGCGGCGTGAACGTCGTGAACGGACGGCGTCAGTGCGACGCGCCGGTCGGTGACCGACCGCGGAGCCGGGTGAACGCAATCTCAGAATAAGGAGCCGTTTCGACGTGCATGCCGTCAAGGACTGGCTCAAGCGCCAGATCTCGAATCCGCAGATTGTCAGCCTGGCCCTGGTGCTGCTGGCGGTCTGGATCATCATCACGTTCTTCGCGTCGACGCTGGCGCCGGTGCTGGTGGCGATCGTGCTGGCCTATCTGCTCGAGGGGCCGGTGGCGGTGCTGCAGCGTCGCACGCGTCTACCGCGCTTGCTCGCCGTCACGGTGACCTGGGCCGTGTTCTGTATCGGGTCGCTCGCCGCATTGATCCTGCTGTTGCCCCTGTTGTCGCGCCAGACCACGCAGATCGTGCAGGAGGTGCCGGTGATTATCGGCAACATCCAGGCCTATCTGATGACCCTGCCCGAGAAGTACCCGTCGATGGTGTCGCCCAAGCAGGTCGAGGAGATCATGCTGTCGGCCGGCGACTATGTGGCCCAACTTCGCCAGTTCGTACTGAGTAACAGCGTGGTGGTCGGCGTCGGGTTGCTGTACATCGCCGTGTATCTGGTGCTGGTGCCGTTGCTGATGTTCTTCCTGCTCAAGGACAAGGATCGCATCCAGCACTGGTTTCGCGGGTTCCTGCCGACCGACATCGGTCTGCTGCGGACCGTGTGGGGCGATGTGGATCGCCAGCTCGCGAACTACGTGCGCGGCAAGTTCGTCGAGATCATCATCGTCTGGGCGGCGGCGTTCCTGACCTTCACGGCCCTGTCGTTGAACTACGCAGTGCTGCTGTCGGCCCTGGTGGGGTTCTCGGTGCTGGTGCCCTACCTGGGTGCGCTGGTCGTGACCGCGCCGATCGCGGCGGTGGCCTGGGCGCAGTGGGGCACGGAGCCCGAGTTTTACTACGTGCTGATCGCCTACGGCATCCTGCAGGCGCTGGACGGCAATGTGCTGGTGCCGCTGCTGTTTTCCGAGGCCGTGGACCTGCACCCGGTCGCGATCATCTTCGCCGTGCTGTTCTTCGGCGGGATCTGGGGATTCTGGGGCGTGTTCTTCGCCATTCCTCTGGCGACCGTGGTCAACGCGATCATCAACGCCTGGCCGGAGCGATTGCGGGGGGAGCCGCCCCCGCTGCCCGTTGAGCAGGGCGAGAACGAGTCGGCTACAGCGTAGCCGACGCGAAAGCCGCCAGGCGGGAGCGCTCGCCGCGCGCCAGGGTCACGTGTCCGGCATGCTCCCAGCCGCGGAAGTGATCGACCACATAGGTCAGGCCGGAGTTGGTTTCGGTCAGATAGGGCGTGTCGATCTGGCCCAGGTTGCCGAGGCAGACGATCTTGCTGCCAGGCCCGGCGCGCGTGATCAGCGTCTTCATCTGCTTGGGCGTCAGGTTCTGCGCCTCATCGAGAATGATGTAGCGGTTGACGAAGGTGCGGCCGCGCATGAAGTTCACCGACCGGATCTTGATGCGCTTGGACAGCAGCTCGTTGGTCGCGGCCCGCTCCCATTCGCCGGCGTCGTCGGACTGGGTTAGCACTTCGAGGTTGTCCATCAGCGCACCCATCCAGGGCGTCATCTTTTCCTCCTCGGTTCCCGGGAGGAAGCCGATATCGTCGCCGACCGGGACGGTGACGCGGGTCATGATGATCTCGCGGAATCGCGACTGATCCAGCGTCTGCGACAGCCCCGCGGCCAGGGCCAGCAGGGTCTTGCCGGTCCCGGCGGCGCCCAGCAGGGTGACGAAGTCGATGCTCGGGTCGAGTAGCAGGTTCAGCGCGAGGTTCTGCTCGCGGTTGCGGGCGTGCACGCCCCAGACGGACTGGCGTCCTTCGGAGTAGTCGTTGATGACCTGGAAGGCCGCGGTCTCGTTCTGGACGTCGCGGACGATCAGATCGGGGCCACTGCCGTCCTCGAAATAGACGAACTGGTTCGCGTGCAGGTCGGCGATCTCCGGCCCTGACAGCCGGTAGTGGGCGGAACCGCGTTCGTCCGTCCACGATTCCATGTTCTCGCCATGAGCCGCCCAGAACCCGTCGGGCAGCGCCTTGTAGCCGGCGTCCAGCAGATCCAGATCGTCCAGCACCCGGTCGCTGGAATAGTCCTCGGCCGAAATGCCGGTGACCGCGGCCTTGATGCGCAGGTTGATGTCCTTGGAGACCAGCGTGACCTTGCGGTTGGGGTGCTCCGCCTTCAGTGCCAGCGTGGTCACGAGAATGCTGTTGTCCGGCTTGTTGCCGGGCAGCAGGTCGGGCAGTTCGACGTTCGGCGGCCGCGTCTGGAAGAACAGGCGGCCGGTCGGGACCGCCTTGTTGCGGATGTTCAAGCCGAAATCGGGCAGCTGCAGACCGGCCTCGATCGCCTTCTCGTCCGCGCCGTGGATCATCTCGTCCAGGAAGCGGCTGACCTGACGGACGTTGCGCGACACCTCGCTGGTGCCCTTCTTGGCCGCGTCGAGTTCTTCCAGCACGACCATCGGGATGTACAGATCGTGTTCCTCGAAGCGGAACAGCGAAGAGGGGTCGTGCATCAGCACGTTGGTATCGAGGACGAAGATTCGGGTCGACATGCCGGTGTTCTCGGTGGCTGGGGCGGAGTGGGTCAGCGGACCCGCGGGCTGTCGTTCAGGGGTTTGCGATCAGAGCGATTTGACGGCATCCAGCACGGCGGCGGCGTGTTGCTTCACCTTCACCTTGCGCCACTCCTGGCGCAGCACGCCCCCGGCGTCGATCAGGAAGGTGGATCGCTCGACCCCCATGTACTTGCGGCCGTACATGTTCTTTTCCTTCATGACGTCGTAGGCCTGGCAAACCGTTTCATCGGGATCGGAGAGCAGGTCGAAGGGGAACTCGAACTTCGCCTTGAAGTTCTCGTG
>CALBOV010000003.1 GCA_937896565.1 uncultured Salinisphaerales bacterium | reverse complement strand
CTTGCCGGAGCTGGGTGCCACGGTGTTGTACGCACGGGCCAGACGGGTGATGGAGTCGAGCAGGATCACGACGTCCCGCTTGTGCTCAACCAGGCGCTTGGCCTTCTCGATCACCATTTCGGCGACCTGCACGTGGCGAGTCGCCGGCTCGTCGAAGGTCGAGGAGACGACCTCGCCGCGCACGGAGCGCTGCATGTCGGTCACTTCCTCGGGTCGCTCGTCGATCAGCAGCACGATCAGGTAGGCATCGGGGTAGTTGGCCGCGATGCTTTGCGCGACGTTCTGCATCAGCATGGTCTTGCCGGCCTTGGGCGGCGAGACGATCAGGCCGCGCTGGCCCTTGCCGAACGGCGAGACGATGTCGATGATCCGTGCCGTGATGTCCTCGGTGCTGCCGTTGCCGAGTTCCATGACCAACTGTTCTTCCGGGAACAGCGGCGTGAGGTTCTCGAACGGCACCTTGCGCTTGGACTGCTCCGGCGTTTCACCGTTGATGGTGTCGACCTTGAGCAGGGCGAAGTAGCGCTCGTTGTCCTTGGGCGTGCGAATCTGTCCGGTGATGCTGTCACCGGTACGCAGGCCGAAGCGCCGGATCTGCGACGGCGACACGTAGATGTCGTCCGGGCCGGCCTGGTAGGAGGCCTCCGGCGCGCGCATGAAGCCGAACCCGTCGGACAGGATTTCCAGCACGCCGTCGCCGAAGATCTGCTGGCCCATCCGCGCACGGGCACGGATGATCTGGAAGATCACGTCCTGCTTCTTGGTGCGCGAGACATTCTCGATGCCCATCGCCTCGGCTTCCTCGATCACCTCGGAAGCGGTCTTGGACTTGAGCTCGCAGATGTTCAGCGGCGGGCCGTCGTATTCCGGCACCGGTTCGGGCTGCTGATCGCGGTTGCGCCGTCCGCGGCGGCGTCGGCCACCGCTCTGGTTGTTATTGTTGTTGTTCTGGCCGCCGCGATTGTTGCGATTGTTGCGGTTGCCCGGCTGGTTGTCGTCGTCGCCGTCATTCTGAGCGGCGTCCGAGTTGTCACCGCCATTGTCTTGCGGTGTGTCGTCGCCACCCTTGTTGTCGGCAGGCGCGGCATGGCCGCCCTTGTCGGAGGGCTTTTCGGAATCGGAGGCAGCATTGGCGTCGGCAGGCTCCACGGCCAGCTTCACCTTCTTGCGTGGTTTGCGTTCCGCCTCGTTGCTTGTCTCCGGGCGTTCTGCGACGTCGTCTACGGCGGTCTCTTCTTTGGTCACCGGGTTTCTACCGTGAGAGGGATCAGATTCAATTCGAAAGTCGAGGGGCCGGCAGGGCCGGCCCCGAATGGTTCATGCCAGATGCTGATCGAGAAAATCCGACAGCTGGGCCTTGGACAGCGCGCCCACCTTGGTGGCGGCGACTTCGCCGTCCTTGAACAGCATCAGCGTGGGAATGCCACGGATGCCGAACTTGGGCGGCGTGCCCGGATTTTCGTCAACGTTGAGCTTGGCGATCTTCAGACGGCCCGCGTAGTCGCTGGCCACTTCTTCCAACACCGGCGCGATCATCTTGCAGGGGCCGCACCATTCGGCCCAGTAATCGACCAGCACGGGCACCGACGACTGTTTCACGTCCGTGTCGAAGCTGGCGTCGGTCACGACAGCGATGTTCTCGCTCATAACAACTCCTAAAGCAAACATGGATGGATTGCGGCCCCAGGTCCGCAACGCCAGAACAATGGAAGCGACGACCCTTCGTCGGAAGGGTGTCATCCGTCCCGCCGCGAACATGGCGTTCGCAGGGCGGCGACGCAAGCTGATGTGGGGAAATTGAATAACGTTGTGCGCTGGCGTGATGGCGCGCACTGGATAAATCGTATTGGAGCCCACTTTTGTTACCATTGCAAGTCGTTTCGGGTGACGCCTCTGTCGCACCCTCACTTGCACTCTTCAGGTTTCTCCTGCGCATGGCCGACGCCGCACATCTCTCGGAGACCCCGTTCTCCGATCTCCCGCTTGCTCAACCGCTGCAAGCCGCCCTCGCCGAAATCGGCTTTACCCACTGCACGCCGATTCAGGCACAGACCCTGCCCAAGCTGATCGCCGGTCGCGACATCGCCGGTCAGGCCCAGACGGGCACCGGCAAGACGGCCGCGTTTCTGCTCGCGACCATTCACCGGCTGCTGTCGCATGAACCGGAACCGATCCAGAGCGGCTTCACCTGCGCACCCCGGGCGCTGATCATCGCTCCGACTCGTGAACTGGCGATCCAGATCGAGAAGGATGCCGCGACCCTGCTCAAGCAGGTGGACCTGAGCCTGATGGTGGTGTTCGGCGGGACCGGTTACGAATCCCAGCGCGAGGAATTGCGCGCGGGTGTCGACATCCTGGTCGGCACGCCCGGCCGGCTGATCGACTATTACAAGCAGAAGGCCTACACGCTGAGCCGGGCCGAGGCAGTCGTGCTCGACGAGGCCGACCGGATGTTCGACCTGGGCTTCCTCAAGGATATCCGCTACATCCTGCGCAAGCTGCCCGAACCTCAGAAGCGGCTCAACATGCTGTTCTCCGCCACGCTGTCGCATCGCGTGCTGGAGCTGGCCTACGAGCACATGAACGATCCGGAACTGATTCGCGTCGAGGCCGAGACCGTGACCGCGGACCGCGTGCGCCAGACCATGGTGCATGTGTCCAAGGACGACAAGATCGCGCTGCTGATCGGCTGGCTGCGGCAGCATGACCCGCACCGGACGATGGTGTTCATCAACACCAAGCGGGTCGGCGAGCGCGTGGCGGACTGGCTCAACGCCAACGGTTTCGCCACCGCGATCATTTCCGGCGATGTGCCGCAGACCAAGCGCATGCGGTTGCTGGAGCGTTTCCAGAGTGGCGAACTGTCGATCCTGGTCGCGACCGACGTGGCCGCCCGGGGTTTGCACATTCCCGACGTGACCCACGTCATCAATTACGACCTGCCGCAGGACGCCGAGGACTACGTGCACCGCATCGGCCGCACGGCGCGTGCCGGGGCCGAAGGCGACGCGATCAGCTTCTGCTGCGAGGAGTACGTCTACTCGCTGCCGGACATCGAGCGCTACGTGGGCTTCAAGATCGAGACGACGATTCCCGGACCCGAGGACATGGCCACCGATCTGGTCAGGCCGAAGCCGCGCGAGCGCAAGCCGCGGGCCGACGGGAAGCGTCGTGGTGGCGGAGGCGGCGGTCGACGCCGGCGCGGAGGCGGTTCCCGGCCCGCGTCGGGCGGGTCCTGAACCGCGTCAGTCGCGCAACACCTCGGCGAGTGACTCCCCGGCCGGGCCATCGTCCATGGTCGACGGCGGGTGGCGGGAATCCGGGCGGCTGATTCCCCAGACATGCCGGTAGCCGGCGGCCCGGGCGGCATGTCGCACGCGCAGGCTGTCGTCGACGAACAGGCTGCGGTCGGGGTCATGGGGGACTCGCTCCCGCAAACGCGACCAGAACGCCGGATGTTCCTTCGGCGCATCAAAGTCGTGCGAACTCAGCAACTGATCGAACAGCCCGGCAATGCCGGTCTGCTCCAGCTTGATTTCCAGTGTCAGCGGATGCGCGTTGGTGACCAGCCAGACGCTGTGACCGCGCCGACGCGCCTGCTCGATCGCGTCCACGGCCCCCGCAAGCGGGGTTACGCGATGCTGCGTGGCGCGCTTGCGGGAGGCGATGTCCAGCGCAAGCTCGCGGGACCAGTGGTCCAGGCAGTACCAGTTCAGGGTGCCGAAGGCCGCCTCGAAGCGGTCCTCCAGCTCGGGCCGGACGGCATGGAGCTCCTGGCCACGTTCCTGCGCCACTTCGCGCGGAATGTGCTCCTGCCAGAACCAGTTGTCGTAGGCCAGGTCGAGAATCGTGCCGTCCATGTCGAGCATGACCGTGTCGATCTCGTCCCAGTCCGGTGGTGAGGGCGGCATAATGCGGTCCATGCGGCGAGCGATCCGATCCGATGTCTGAAACCCCGGTCAGCCTGCAGGCGCTGGTCGCCGTGGCGCGACGGGCCGGTGACTCCATTATGAAGCACTACGTCGGCGAGTTCGCGGTGAACTACAAGGCCGACCGTTCGCCCGTCACCGCCGCCGACCTGGCGGCGCACCGTGCCATCCTCGACGAGCTGTCGCGATTGACCCCGGACATTCCCTGCCTGTCGGAGGAAGCCGAATCCATCACCTGGGAGCAGCGCCGTCACTGGCAACGCTACTGGTTGATCGATCCGCTGGACGGGACCCGGGAGTTCATTGCCCGCAATGGCGAGTTCACGGTGAATATCGCGCTGATCGAGCAGGGTGATCCGGTGATGGGCGTGGTCCATGCGCCGGCCCTGGGTGAGACCTATTTCGCGGCGCGTGACCAGGGCGCGACCATGCTGACGGCAACGGGAGAGCCCCGGTCGCTGCCGGCATGCCCACCGCGCTCCGCGCGCCCGCGCGTGCTGGTCACGCGCTCGCATCGCTCCGACGCCCTGACCGCCTTGCTGGAGCGTCTGCCGCCGCACGAGGAAGTCGTCGTCGGCAGCGCGTTGAAATTCGGGCGGCTGGCCGCCGGTGGCGGGGAGTTTTATCCGAGGCTGGGGCCGACCTCCGAATGGGACACGGCGGCGGGGCAGTGCGTTGCCGAGGAAGCCGGCGCGCGGATGTGCACGGCGGCGGGTGAGCGGCTGCGCTACAACCAGTCGCCGTCGTTGCTCAATCCGGACTTTTCGGTGGCGGCCGCACCCTGTTTCGACTGGCAGGCGAGCCTGTCGTGAGTCAGGTGCGTGAGAACAACTCCACGGTCGCCGGGTCTGATGCCTCGATGACCGCCTCGACCACCGACATGAACCGCCCCGCCGGGCCCTGGCTTGCGCGGACCGCGCTGCGCCTCATGGACGGGCTGACCGGCGCCTGTCTGGGCGCCCTGTTCTACGGAAGCTGGGGCGTGTTCGCGAATGCGGCGCATGGCATGGACATCGCGCTGCGCTCAGGTTCGGCGCAGGGCACGATGAGTTTTGTCGTGACCCTGACCGGTACCACGCTGATGCACCGGCTTTATGCGGGCGCGGGGGCGCGAGGGTGGCGGGCGACGCGCGCGATTCTCGGCGCACTCGGTATCATCTACGGGTTGATCATTGGCGTGCACTGGTGGCTCGGCACCCCCGAGATTCTCCTGACCCTGGCGCCGGGTCTGCCCATCACCATCGGATTTTGCTTGATCTTTACCATCAGTCTGGTGCGGCTCGATTCCGCGGGGGCGAAACCGCGCCGCGCGGAGTCCGCAAAGGCCGGGCTGGAGTAATCGGGAACAGGAAATAACGCGTGTCCATCAACGCCTTGATCAACGACAACATCGCGACGCTGCGTGAAGCGGACGCACTCCTCGGTTTCCTGTCCGCCAGCCACTACAGCCTGGTCGGACCGCACCTGCGTCATATCGTCGATCACTATCGCTGTCTGCTTGCGGGGCTGCCGGCCGGCGAGGTGGACTACGACGCCCGTGAACGGTGCCGGGAGACGGAGCTGTCGATTGCCAAGGCACGGCGCGTGATCGGCCAGCTGCAGGCCGAGCTGGAGGCGCTGAGTTCCGGGGATGACGTGTCTCTGACGGTGCGGCTGGCGACTGACGCCGATCGGCCCTCCATCGTGTCGCGGTCCTCGCTTTCGCGGGAGCTGCAGTTCGTTCAGGGGCATGCCGTTCATCATTTCGCGTTGATCCGTCACGCGCTGGATTCGCTGGGCACCCAGTTGCCGGACAGCTTCGGCAAGGCGCCGGCGACGCTGCGTCACGAACGCGCCAGCGCCTGAGCCTAGTTTCCTCCGGTGCGGGGTGTGACTTGGCGGACCCGCTGGTCGATCCGACTGGCGCGCTTGCGGCGATGGGAGTTCTGGCCGGGACAGATTTTCTATGTGCCGGTCGTCGCCTTCATTGCCTGGCGTGCGGTGTCCACGTGGCAATGGACCCGCTTCACCGCGGTCAATCCGGGGATCTCCCATGCCGGCGGTCTGATCGGCGAGGGCAAGCACGAAACCCTGAACCCGTTGGCCGAGCGCGCGCCGGATTTCGTCGCGCCGTTCCGTTGTATTCCCGCCGAACTGCCGCCGGCACAGCGCGTGGCGCAGGCGCTCGATTTTGCGAAGACCCTGGATGCGCCCTGGCCGCTGGTGATCAAGCCGGACTGCGGGGAGCGTGGACGCGGCGTGCGGATCGCGCGCAGCGAGGCCGCGGTCCGGGACTATTTCCGGCGCATGCACGAGGCGGTGGTTGTTCAGGCCTTCGTGCCCGGGCAGGAGTTCGGACTGTTCTACATCCGGCGCCCCGGAGAAGCCGGTCGCCTGGTCTCCATCACCGAAAAGCGATTCCCGGAACTGGTTGGTGACGGCCGGCAGTCGCTGCAGGCGCTGATTCTCGCCCACGAGCGCGGCCGGCTGATCGCTCCGCTGCTGTTCGACCGGTTCGCGGATTCGCTTGACCGCGTGCCGGCGGAGGGTGAAGTCGTCGTGCTGGCCGATGTCGGCAGTCACTGCCGCGGATCCATGTTTGTCGACGCTGGCGCGTTGTGCTCAGAGGTGCTGGAGGCACGGGTGCGCGCCCTGGCCGATGCGATTCCCGGGTTCCACTTCGGCCGGTTCGACGTTCGCGCAGATTCCGCCGAGGCGCTGGCGGCCGGCGAGGGGTTCCGCGTGATCGAGGTCAACGGAGCCAGCGCCGAACCCGCTCATGTCTATCAGCCGGGCACGCCGCTCAGGGACGGGTTGCGTGCTTTCTTCGCCATCTGGCGCGACATGATGGACATCGGCGCCGCCAACGTCCGCGCCGGCGCGTCCTGGGTGCGGCCGCTTGATCTGGCCGCCATGGCCTGGCGGGAGCATCACAAGCAGCGCGGCATCGACTGGCCGTCCAACGTGTGGTCGGGCGATCGTTCGCGTTAGCATCGCTGTTCGCGGGGCGACAGAAACCAGCCAGGACACGAGAGGAGATTCACGGATGAAACGCGCGGGCGGCTGGCTGTTCCTGATCATTGCGATTGTCGGCGGATACCTGTTGTTCTATCCGGTGGAGATCGAGCCGGTGAAGTGGCAGGCACCACCGGCTCCACCGCTGGAGAACGACTACGCGCTCAATGCGCGTCTGGCGCAGGTCGAACGTCTGGCCACCGGGGCCGGCGACGGGCCGGAGGATGTCGCGGTCTCCGCCGACGGTGACATTTACACCGGGTACCTGGATGGTCGTGTGGTGCGCGTCGACGGCCACACCGGCGAGGTGACCACATTGGCCGACACCGGTGGCCGGCCACTCGGTATCGGGTTGCTGCCCGACGGTGGTCTCGCGGTTGCTGACGCTTACCGTGGCCTGCTGCGCGTTGGTCTGGACGGCTCGCTGGAAGTGCTGGCGGCGCAGGCCAATGGCCTGGCATTCCGCTTCGCCGATGACCTGGATGTTGCCCGTGACGGGACGGTCTACTTCTCCGACGCATCGTGGAAATACGGCATGGAGCATCTGCTCGCGGATTTCCTCGAGCATCGCGGCACGGGACGGTTGCTGCGCTACAACCCGGACGGAACGGTCGACGAGTTGCTGCAGAACCTCTATTTCGCCAACGGGGTCGCGCTCGGTCCGGATGAACAATACGTGCTGGTCAACGAGACCGGCGCGTATCGCGTGACCCGCCTGTGGCTCAAGGGGCCGCGCGCCGGGGAGCGGGAGGTGTTCATCGACAACCTGCCCGGATTCCCGGACAACATCAGTTTTGATGCGCAAAGCGGCGTTTTCTGGCTGGCGCTTTACGGGCCGCGCGACTCCGCGCTGGATGCGACCGCGGACAAGCCGTTCCTGCGCAAGCTGATCTACCGTCTGCCCGAGTTCCTGCACCCGATGCCGGCCCATCTGGGCTTCGTGCTGGGTGTGGACACCGACGGCCGGATCGTCGCCAACCTGCAGGATCATGGTGACGGCGCCTACGGGCCGGTGACCTCAGCGGAGCGGGCCGGCGATCACCTCTATCTGGGCAGCCTCAGCGCCGATTCGCTTGCCAGGCTTTCCATCGATGACGCACTCTCCGGCGACTGACCACTGACGCGACGATCCGATGGCGGAAATGACCCTGTTCGAAAAGATTCTGGCCGGCGAGATTCCCGGCGACATGGTGTACGAGGATGAGCACTGCGCCGCGTTCCGGGATATCAACCCCGCGGCCCCTGTGCATGTCCTGCTGGTGCCACGCAAGCCGATTCCGCGGCTGGCCGACGCCTCCGGGGACGACGCTGGCCTGCTCGGACATCTGCTGCTCGTCGCGCCGAAGATCGCGGCCGCGGAAGGGTTCGGTGATGCGTTTCGACTGGTCGTGAACAACGGTGCCGATGCCGGTCAGAGCGTGTTTCACCTGCATCTGCACATCATCGCCGGCCGCCCGCTCAAATGGCCACCGGGGTAAGCCGGATCAGCAGAAGCACAGCTTCTGCCCGGCGAACGCCCGCCATGGATGGCGGGCCGGAGAGCGTTGATGTCTTGAAGGGCAGGAGGCCCGACAAGCGCGGTTGCTGAACCTGATCACCCGCGAAGGCGCACGCAAACGGTCTGCCGAATCACACCCGACAGCCGCCTGTCCCGACTAAGTAGCGCCTACCAACAGTGCGAGCAAACCGCCCATCCGCGATCAATAATGCGGCGGCACCTCATGCCCCGTCTGCGCCTCGCCACCGGACTGCTCGGCAGCCTCCATGCGCTGCTTCATCCGACTCAGCTCCAGCTCCAGCGACTGGATCAGACGTTGCTGTGCGTAGAGCGCATCGCTGAGCTGGCGCAGTGCTTCGTCCTGGTGGGCGTGCAGCGCTTCCAGATTCGCGATGCGGTGGTCGTCGGAGGTCACGTTCGCGTCAGTCCTTGAGGCGCTCGCGCACGGCCAGAATGTCGTCGACGGCCTCGAAGAAGGCATCGACGACGCGTGGGCTGAAATGGCGGCCGCGCTGCTCCTTGAGGAATGCGAAGCAGCGATCCAGCGACCAGGCCGGCTTGTAGCAACGCTTGCAGCTCACGGCATCGAACACGTCGGCAATGGCCGTGATCTGGGCGAAAATATGGATATCGTCGCCGGCCAGGCCGTACGGATAACCGGTGCCGTCCCATTTTTCCTGATGCTGCAGCGAGATCAGCTTGGCCGCCTGCAATATCGGTCGCTCGTAGCCGGAGAGGATCGCCGCGCCGATTTCGGGGTGCTTCTCCATTTCCGTGCGCTCCTCGTCGGTAAGCCGGCCTGGCTTCTTGAGGATGGCGTCGGCGATGGCGATCTTGCCCAAATCGTGCAACGGCGAGGCAAGCCGGAGCACCTTGGACTCCTCTTCCGGGATGCCGAGCCGCTGGGCGATCAGCTGCGAGTATTCGCCAACCCGGCGGACATGGTTGCCGGTCTCCATGGAGCGGGCCTCGATCGCCTCGCTGACCAGCAGGACGATATCCTCCTGGCTGCGTTCCAGATCCACGTTCAGCGCGATGGCGTCGCGCGCCAGCGATGCGTTGCGGCAGAACAGCTGGATCAGCTCCCGGTCGACCTCGCGTTCGGCGGCCTCGACGTTGACCAGGAACAGGCGCGGGGCGCCCGTCGCGGATTCCGAATAGGTGCAGTAGTAGGTGGAATCACGCCAGTCGCAGCGTTCGCGCAGGCAGCGGGTCATCAGCTCCGTGGCCGAACGGGGCAGGGCGGAGACCCCCACTCGATTGGCGAGGTCGAATTCACCACTGGCGGCGATGACCTCCAGATGCTCCGGGTCGCTACCGCCGTCGACGACGATGGCGGAGCCGCCCTGAACCATGACCGAGGATTGTCCGCCCACGACCAGTCGCGACAGCTCGGACAGCATCCGCTGTTCGGCGACCGGCAGGTCGTGGTTACGCGCCATGTCGGACAGGGCGTCGAGGATGTCGCGCAGGCCCTCGGTGTGGGCCGCGATGCGCTGGTTGGCCTTCTCCAGCGCACAGATCTGCTCGAAGGAGCGCAGTGCCGTCAGCACGGCCGTCTTCAGTCGTGTCGCGGTCTGGAAGGATTTCTCCTCGTAGCCGTTGATGTCGTAGTCGCGCACGGTGTCCCAGGCCGGTGCGAGACCAGGCTGTCCGGTGCGGACGATCAGCCGCGTGCGCGATTCGCCCAGCGTTTCGCGGATGTAGCGGACGAGGTCCAGCCCGGCCTCGTCGCTTTCCATGACGACGTCAACCAGGGCGACGGCGTAAAGCGTGTGGCGCAGCATTTCGCCAGCCTGCTCCGCGCTCTCGGCCGAGTGCAGTTCCAGCGGGCGGCCGGCGTGTTCCAGGCCCGCCAGTGCCAGGCGCGTGACGCTGTGGATGTCCGGGTCGTCATCGACCATCAGGACCTTCCACGTTTCCGCCGTTCCCGCTTCGGGATACGTCGTCGGGTTGTCTTCAACCGCGAACTCGAATTGTTCAGATGGCATCAGCGGGACTCGTTTCCGGAAGGCTTGTCGACGCCCGTGGCGGCGGGGTGTCCTGACTCGTTACTAGAGGATCCATAGTAATCGACCGTGTCCGTCATGCGCATCGCGTGCGGACCTCAGTCAATACCCAGCTTCTTGGTGCGATAGCGCAGCTGACGAAAGCTCATGCCCAGTCGCTCCGCCGCCTTGGTCTTGTTGAAACGCGTGGCTTGCAGTGCTTCCAGAATGCGCTGGCGCTCCAGCTCCTCCAGCTCGCCGCGCAGACCGTCGGCCTCGTCGGTCTGACCGGCGTCGACGGACCGCGGCATGACATCCAGCTGCAGATCATCGACGTCGATCACGTCGTCGTCCGCTAGCGCGACGGCGCGCTCCAGCACGTTGTCGAGTTCACGGACATTGCCGGGAAAGCTGTGTGCGGCCAGCTGGCCCAGGGCAGCTTCGGTGAGACGGGGCGCCTCGGTCAGTCCGTAGCGTTCGGCGATGCCTCCCAGCAGCCGGCCCGCGAGCAGTGGAATGTCGGCGGCGCGCTCGCGCAGTGGTGGTACCGAGACCTGAATGACATTGAGCCGGTAGAACAGGTCCTGGCGAAATTCGCCCTGCTGAACGCGCGCGGCGAGGTCATGGTGGGTTGCCGAGACGATTCGCACATCGATCGGGACTTCGCTCTTGCCGCCGACCGGGCGAATCGAGCGTTCCTGAATGGCGCGCAGCAGCTTGACCTGCATCAGCAGCGGCAGGTCGGCGACCTCGTCGAGAAACAGGGTGCCACCGTCGGCGGCCTGGAACAGCCCCTCCTTGTCCTGATTGGCTCCGGTGAAACTGCCGCGCAGGTGACCGAACAGCTCCGACTCCATCAGCTCACCGGGGATGGCGCCACAATTGACCGGGACGAACGGGCCGTTGCGTCGTGCGCCCTGCTCGTGAATCAGCCGGGCCACCAGTTCCTTGCCGGTGCCGGATTCGCCGGTGATGTAGACCGGTGCCTGGCTGCGTCCCAGCTTCTCGATCGTCTTGCGCAATTGGCGAATGCTCGGCGTTTCTCCAATCAACGCGGTTTCCCGCGGCCCGGGCGCCGTCGGCGACGCGGACTGGCGCAGGGTCAACGCCGATTCCACCAGCTTGCGGAGCACATGGATGTCCACCGGCTTGCTGACGAAGTCGAAGGCGCCCAGCTTCATGCATTCCACCGCATCGTCGGTGTTGCCGTAGGCGGTGATGACCGCGACCGGAATATCCGGATGGGTTTGCTGAATGTGACGCACCAGATCCTTGCCGGTGCCGTCGGGCATGCGCATGTCGGTCAGGCAGAGGTCGAAGGGTCGTTCGGCCAGCTGTTCGCGGGCCCGTTCGACGTTTTCCGCGGCGTCGGTGTCCACGCCCATGCGCGCCAGCGTGATCTCGATCAGCTTGCGGATGTCGACTTCGTCATCGACGACCAGTACCCGTGGGGTGCTCATGTGCTCAGTGTCTCATGGGCAGCGGCGCCGTCCACGGGCAATTGCAGGTAAAAGCGTGCTCCGGGGCCGGTCGCGTCCAGACTGAGCTGGCCGCCGTTGTTGCGGGCCAGTTCGCGGGCGAGGTAGAGCCCCAGGCCGGTGCCCGACGTGCGCGTCGTGAAGAAGGGCTCGAACACATGTTCCGCGACATCGTCGGGGATGCCGGGACCGTTGTCGCTCAGTTCGATGGTCACTGCCTCGCCGTCCGACCGCGCGGTCACCCGAAGCCGGACCGGCGGACTCGTTGCATGCTCGCAGCTATTCTCCCAGAGATTGGTCAGGATGCGGCGCAGGTGGTCCGGGTCGGCGACTACCGCCAGGTCGTTGTCGAACGGTTGCAGATCCAGTTCGCAGCGGCCGCTCCAGCCTGTCTCCAGAAACTGCGCGAAATGCGCGGTCAGTTCCTCCCGCAGTCGGATGGCCAGCGGTGCGCCGGGGGTCGGGCGAGACAGCGACAGAACGTCGCGCACGATGTTCTCGATGCGCAGGCTGTTCCTGCGCACGATTGCGTTCAACGAGCGATCGTCGTCGGTCAGCGCGGGCGATTCCTCAAGCAGTTGCGCCGCGTTGCTGATGGCGCCCAGCGGGTTGCGGATCTCGTGGGCGATGGAGGCCGACAGGCGGCCCAGCGCCGCCAGCTTGATCTGCTGCGCCTGTTTGGCGAGTGCATCGGCGTCCTCCAGCATGACCAGCACCGGGGCGTGATCCCCCCAGCCCAGGCGGACGAACTGCGCGGACAACGAGCGGCCGCCGGGCAGCGGGATGGGATCCATGTGCGCGTTGGGATCGGCCCGCCAGCGTTCCAGCGCGGCGGCCAGGGCCGGAGACACCGTGTCCAGCGGGTGGCCGTGCACGGACCTGTCCAGATCGACCAGGCGGCGGGCGGCCGGGTTGACCAGCTGCACCATGCCGCCGCCGGAGACGGCCACCACGCCCGCGCGAATCCGCGCGATGATGCTCTCGTTGAGTCGTGACAGGCTGACCAGGTCTCCTCCGACCTGCCGCGCCAGTGCCTCGCCACGCCGGGCCCTTCCGGCCAGCGCGTGACTGGTCAGACCCATCGCGAACATCAGCAGGCCCAGCAGACCCGCCTCGGTCAGTGCCTGCGCATTCGGCGTGCTCAGCGAGCGCAGGAATTCCAGGGTCAGCAGGCCGATGCTGGTCACCGCGGCGACCAGCAGCACCATCCTGAGGTTGAGCAGCAGGCTGGCGGCGATCATCGGGAACACCAGCAGCACGCCGAGCCCGTTGCCGACGCCGTTGGTGGCCCACATCCACAGGCCCACTCCCGCCATGTCGGCAATCGACTGGAACAGCGTTTGCGCGTCCAGCGCGGGCCGGCGCATTTCCAGTGTCACGGTGGCTCCCATGGCGTGCAGTGCCATGCCGAGCGAGACGATCAGGAACACCTCGGGACGGACCACCCCGAGCGCGGGGCCGGCCAGTCCCAGATAGATCAGCGCCAGCGCGATGACGGACACCACCCAGCGGTATGCGGTCAATGCACGCAGCACGCGCCAGTCGGACGCGGTGGGTTGATCCGCGATTTCGCGCGCGAGGAAACGGGCGGTCATGTTGCGGCTTGTCGGTTCACTGCTGCACAAGGGATTTCGTGCCTGGACATGCAAGCATACGGCGGCCTTTTGCGCGTCGCACGGGGATCGGCGAGAATCCGACGCCCAATCCCTGAGTCCGGTGTGCGATGAACCTGCATGAGTATCAGGCCAAGGGCCTGTTCGCCGAATACGGCATCCCCGTTCCGACCGGCCATGTGGCCAGCTCGCCCGAAGAAGCCGTGGAAGCGGCGAAGAAGCTGGGCGGCAGCCGATGGGTCGTGAAGGCGCAGGTTCACACCGGCGGTCGCGGCAAGGCCGGCGGCGTCAAGCTGGTCGACACGCTGGACGAAGTGCGCGATGCGGCGGCCGGCATGATCGGCCAGCGGCTGGTGACCAAGCAGACCGACGCCAAGGGGCTGCCGATCAGCCAGGTGCTGGTCGAGGAGCCGTCGGCCATCGAGACTGAGCTGTACCTGTCGGTGCTGGTGGATCGCGGCACCGACCGCATCGTGGTCATGGCCTCGCCGGAAGGCGGCATGGACATCGAGGAGGTCGCCGAGAAAACCCCCGAGAAGATTCTTGCGGTGGGCGTACCCCCGGGCGCCGGTTTTTCCGGTTACCAGGCGCGTCGTCTGGGCTTCTTCCTGGGCCTGAACAAGGATCAGGTCGGGCAGTTCGCCAAGATCGTCAGCGGTTTCATCCGCCTGTTCCACGAGCGCGATGCCGCGCTGGTCGAGATCAACCCGCTGATCGTCAAGGGCGACGGTAGCCTGGCCGCGCTGGATGCCAAGCTGAACTTCGATGACAACGCGCTGTTCCGTCACAAGGACATCGCGGCAATGGCCGATCCGACGCAGGAAGACGAGAAGGAGCTGGCCGCGGCCAAGCATGATCTCAACTACGTCACGCTGGAAGGTGATATCGGCTGCATGGTCAACGGCGCCGGTCTGGCGATGGCGACCATGGACATCATCAAGCTGCACGGCGGCCAGCCCGCCAACTTCCTGGACGTGGGTGGTGGCGCCACCGCCGAGCGCGTGACCGAGGCCTTCAAGCTGATCACCTCCGGTGCGGACGTGAAGGCGATTCTGGTCAACATCTTCGGCGGGATTGTTCGCTGTGATCTCATCGCCGAGGGGATCATCGAGGCCGTCAAGCAGGTCGGGCTGACGATCCCCGTCGTCGCGCGCCTGGAAGGCACCAATGTCGAGCAGGGTCGCAAGCTGCTCGAGGAATCCGACTTCGAAATCATTCCCGCCGTGGACCTGACCGACGCCGCCAAGAAGGTCGTCGAGGCCGCCAAGTAAGCCCCCGGACCACAAAGGACATCTCATGAGCATCTTGATCAACAAGGACACGAAGGTCGTCGTCCAGGGCTTCACCGGTCGTCAGGGCACCTTCCATTCCGAACAGGCGATCGCCTACGGCACCCAGCTGGTAGGTGGCGTCACGCCGGGCCGCGGTGGTGACACCCACCTGGATCGTCCGGTCTTCAATACCGTGGCTGACGCGGTCGCCGAGACCGGCGCCAACGCCAGCATGATTTACGTGCCGGCTCCTTTCGCGGCCGATGCCGTGCTGGAAGCCATCGACGCCGGTATCAAGGTCATCGTCTGCATCACCGAGCACATTCCGGTGCTGGACATGGTGCGCGTCAAGGCCGCGCTGGGCGAGACCGATTCGGTGCTGATCGGCCCGAACTGCCCGGGCGTGATCACACCCGGCGAATGCAAGATCGGCATCATGCCCGGCCATATCCACAAGCCCGGCAAGATCGGCATCGTGTCGCGCTCCGGCACGCTGACCTACGAGGCGGTGTTCCAGACCACGAACAACGGCCTGGGCCAGTCCACCTGCGTTGGTATCGGCGGCGACCCGGTTCATGGCATGGGCTTCATCGACGTGATCTCCCGCTTCCAGGACGACCCGCAGACCGAAGGCATCATCATGGTCGGCGAAATCGGCGGTTCCAAGGAAGAGGAGGCCGCGGAGTACATCAAGGCCAACGTGACCAAGCCGGTGGTGGCCTACATCGCCGGCGTGACCGCGCCTCCCGGCAAGCGGATGGGCCATGCCGGTGCGATCATCTCCGGTGGCAAGGGTACCGCCGCCGACAAGTTCGCGGCGCTGGAAGCCGCGGGGGTGGCGACGGTGCGGTCGCCGGCCGATCTCGGTGAAGCAATCGCCAAGGCGGTTGGCTAGGCGCGAGGCGCCCGGTCCACTTCGGACGCACTGATGGCACGTACGCTACGGGTCTGCATGGCCCAGCTCAATCTGTGGGTCGGCGATGTCGACGGCAACGTCGACAAGATGGTCGATGCCGCCATCGAGGCCCGGGACACGCACAAGGCCGATCTTGTCGTGTTCCCGGAGCTCGCGGTGCTGGGCTATCCGCCGGATGATCTGCTGCTGCGACGCGGTCTGCCCCAGAAGGTCAAGGACGGACTGAACCGCATCCGCCGGGAAGTGGCCGGAATCTGCGTGATCGTCGGTTATCCCGAGTACACGGAACAGGGCATCTACAACGCCGCCGACGTCTACATGGGCGACAAGCGGCTGGCCAAGTATCGCAAGCAGAAGCTGCCGAACTACGGCGTGTTCGACGAGGAGCGCCATTTCGCGCAGGGCGACAAGACCTGCGTGTTCGAACTGGCGGGACTCACGGTCGGCCTGACCATTTGCGAGGACATCTGGGAGCCCGGACCGACGGCGGATGTCGCCAAGGCCGGCGCCAGCCTGCTGGTCAACATCAACGCTTCGCCATTCCACGAAACCAAGCACGAGCAGCGCAACGAGATCCTGGCCGAGCGGGCCAAGGAGACCGGGTTGTCCATCGTCTACGTGAACTGCGTGGGCGGGCAGGACGAACTGGTGTTCGACGGCGATTCGATGGTGGCCCGTCACGACGGCCAGATCATCGCCAGGGCGCCGACCTTCGAGGAAGGCGTGTTCCTCGCCGACGTGCCCATCGATCACGTCGCCAACGCCAAGCCGGCGAAGAAGACCGACAAGCCCAAGGAGCAGCTTTGCTGGCAGGCGCTGACCATGTCAGTGGCCGACTACGTCAATCGCAATCGTTTCGACGGCGTGCTGATCGGCCTGTCCGGCGGTATCGACTCGTCGCTGGTACTGGCGCTGGCGGTGGATGCGCTGGGCGCTGACCGCGTCTGGTGCGTGGCGATGCCGTCGCGTTACACCTCCGAGCTGTCGCGGCGCGAGGCGAAAGCCCAGGCCGAGGCGCTGGGCGTTCGCTTCTCGGACATCAGCATCGAGCCCATGGTCGAGCAGTTCACGCAGGCGCTGAGCGCCGAGTTCGCCGGCCTTGAAGAGGACGTGGCCGAGGAGAACATCCAGTCGCGAGTGCGTGGCACGTTGCTGATGGCGCTGTCGAACAAGTTTCGGCACCTGGTGCTGGCCACCGGCAACAAGAGCGAGCTGGCGACCGGCTACGCCACGCTTTACGGTGACATGGCGGGTGGGTTCGCGCCGCTCAAGGATGTGTACAAGACTCTGGTGTTCCGTCTGGCGAACTGGCGCAATGCCCAGGTGCAGACCGGCGAGGCGCTGGTGATTCCGCAGGCGGTGATCGACCGGCCGCCGTCAGCGGAACTGCGCGCCGATCAGCAGGATTCCGACAGCCTGCCTCCGTACGAGACACTGGATGCCATCATCCGGGCCTATGTGGAGGATCACGCGACGCTGTCCGAGATCGTCGAACAGGGATTCGAGGCGGAACTGGTCAGGCGGGTCGCCCGGATGATCCGTCACAATGAGTACAAGCGACGCCAGGCGCCGCCCGGACCCAAGGTCACGGCGCGGGCATTCGGCCGTGATCGTCGTTACCCGATCACCGCGGTTTACGAGGACATCTGACGGGAGCGCGCCGACAGGCGCCCCGGCAATCGCTCAGGTGTCGGTGCTCTGGCGCGCGCCGCCGCGTGTCTTCGCCGGTTCTTCCCCGGATGCCGGTTCTTCGTCGTCATCCTTCTTGAACCACCGGTCGATGATCGGCGGAAGCCGCAGCCGTTTGGGCGATTCCTCGCTCTGCTCGTCGGTCGCCGGGGTGTCCGATGCGGGTATCGACTCACCGTAGTTGGCGGTTGCCAGTGCCGCGGTCGCGTCGGCCAGTTCGGTCAGTTCCAGCTTGCGGTAAGCGGTTTCCAGCAGGGTCAGCGTTTCGGGAATCACCGACGTGCCCTGATAGCGCTCGAGCATCTCCTCCGCCCGCCGGCTCGCGCCGACATAGGCCTTGCGCTTGAGGTAGTACCGGACAATTTCCAGGTCGTGCTGGGCGAGACGGTCCCGCAGCAGGATCATGCGCTGGCGCGCGTCGGGCGCGTATTTGCTGTCGGGGTAGCGCTGGATCAGCTGGGCGAAGGCGTCGAACGCGCGGCGGGCGTAGGTCGGGTCGTAGGTGTGCGAGTCCGACCACGGCAGCAGATCGCCCCGGGCGTTGGCCCGGCTGTAGTGGATCAGGCCGCGCAGGTAGTAGACATATTCGATCTGGGGGTGGCGCGGATGCTCGCGCAGGAACCGGTCGGCGTCGGCCAGGGCGCTGTCCGGCGAGTACGACTTGTAGTTGGCGTAGATCAGCTCCAGCTGAGCCTGGGTGGCGTACTCGGAGAACGGAAACCGCAGCAGAATCGCGCGGTACTGTCCGATGGCACCATCATAGTCCGCGGCATCCAGCGAACGTCGCGCCAAACGGTACACCTCGTCGGCCTGCAGGCGTTGCAGCCGCTTGGGGACTTCATCGCGGAACGGATTCGAGGGCGCCAGCTTGTCATCGTCGCTGGCACAGGCGCCAAGCACTAAACTCGCGGCAACCAGCAGCAGGGCCGGCAGTCGGGTGACTATCATTCGGGGTCGTGTTCGCAGAAGAGGCCGCAAGAGTATACCGATCGTGTCGATGAGTTCCGATATTCGAGTGTTCGAAGTTCCGGAAGTTCTGTCCGGCATGCGACTGGATCGCGCGCTGGCGGAGTTGATGAGCGATGTGTCGCGCAGTCGCATCCAGCGCTGGATCGGCGATGGCCGGGTTCGGCTGGAAGGCGAGGTGTCCACCAATCAGCGGGCGCCGGTAACCGGTGGCCAGCGGATCGAGGTTGACCCGGTGTTCGAGGCGGTGGTCGAGCCGGCGCCCGAAGCCATCGCGCTGGACATCGTCTATCAGGACGAGGACTGCCTGGTGATCAACAAGCCGGCCGGTCTGGTCGTGCATCCGGGGGCCGGGCAGCCGCGCGGCACACTGCAGAATGCGTTGCTGCATCTGGACCCGGCGCTGGATCGCCTGCCGCGCGCCGGTCTCATTCATCGCCTGGACAAGCTCACCAGTGGCCTGCTGGTCGTCGCGCGCAATCCGGCCAGCTATCACGCGCTGTCGTCGGCGATGCAGGCGCGCGCCATCCGGCGCGAATACCAGGCACTGGTGTGGGGGCGGGTCATCGCCGGGGGTACGGTGGATGCCCCACTGGGCCGTCATCCCACCGATCGCACGCGATTCGCGGTGCGACCGGACGGCCGTCACGCGGTGACGCATTACCGGGTGAATCTGCGCTGGGAACATCACAGCCTGCTCGACGTGACGCTGGAGACCGGGCGTACCCATCAGATTCGCGTGCATCTGCAAGCCGAGGGGTTCCCCCTGGTCGGTGATCCGCAATACGGCCGCAGGGGCAGCAGTGTCGCGGGCGCGTCGCCGGAGTTGCTGGCCGCGTTGGCGGGATTCCGCAGGCAGGCCCTGCATGCGCGGCGGCTGGGTTTTGCGCAACCGTCGACCGGTGCTCCCGTCGAGCTGGAAGCGCCGCCGCCTTCGGACTTCCAATCGCTGATCGCCGCGCTTGGGGCGCCGGAATAGCGTCCGGGGCATGGAGCTGATCCACCCCGACTGGCCAGCGCCTCCCTGGGTGCGCGCCGTCGCCAGCACGCGGCTGGGCGGTGTTAGCGCGCCGCCCTACGATGCCCTGAACCTGGGGGCGCATTGCGGCGATGATCCCGCCGCGGTGCGTCGGAATCGTGCCCGCTGGATGCGGGCGGCCGGTCTGCCCCGTGCACCGGCCTGGCTTGATCAGGTTCATGGCACGGCCGTGGCGGTGGAGCCGGAGGCCGACGTTGTCCCGCGGGCCGACGCGGCCGTGTCCGAACGCCAGGACCGACCGCTGGCGGTGATGACCGCCGACTGCCTGCCGATTCTTCTCTGTGCCCTTGACCGGCCGTGGATCGCAGTCGTGCACGCCGGGTGGCGAGGGCTGGTGGACGGCGTGATCGCGGCGGCTCACGCGCATGCGCCGCCCGGCGCTGATTTGATCGCCTGGCTCGGGCCGTCGATACGACCAGCGCACTACGAGGTCGATGCCGCCGTCAGAGACCCCCTGCTGGCGTCGGACGAATGTCTGGAATCACACCTGCGTCCGGTGTCGGCGGGACGTTGGCTCGCCGACCTGCCGGGCATCGCCCTGCATCAGCTGAAAACCCTTGGTACAAAGGGATTCGATTCCCGTCTTGATACGTTTCAGGACCCCCGCCGTTTCTATTCCTATCGCCGTGATCACGGACAAACCGGTCGTCAGGTCTGCATGATCTGGATGCAGGATGCTCCGTAAATGTTCTTTGCGGTGGGAATTTTTGTCTGATTAAATACCGCCCACAACGAATAGGAGGGACTGCCGAGGAGAGCAAGCAGTCCTGATCAAGCGTTCAGTCCGGTCGGGGTCTGCCAGGGATAGGCAGGGCCGGGACAAACACGCCTGCTGGGGGAAGACAATCCATGGCGATACGAAGTGAGTGGCCCGTGCGCAAGGCCTTGATCAGCGCGGCGGTGATGGCTGTCTGTGGAACCTGGGGCAGCGCCCAGGCCGTGCAATTCGAGCTGGGTCCCATCGAGGGCAGCATCGAAAGCCTGCTGACGGCGGGCGCAACCTGGCGAGTCCAGGATCGGGCGGACTACTTGGTCGGCAAGTCCAATCTCGAACCCGGTGTCTGCATCACCCGCGACGACGATGGCACGTTGGGTGGCGGTCGCATCGGCGACGAGTCGAGCTGTTCGAGCACGAACTTCCAGGAAAACCTGGAGTACGTGAACGCGCGGGGTTCGTTCTCGCAGAACAGTGATGGCGGCAACCTCAGCTACGACAAGGGTGACGTCGTCGCCGCGGCAGTGAAGCTGAACTCGGAAATCAGTTTTGACGTGCCGGTTCCGGCACTGGGTTCGCTGGCGTTCTATGCGAACCCGATCTATCTCTATGACGCCGAGGTGCTGAACTCCCAGCAGCTCCATCCGGACGCCACCCTGCAGCCGGCGGAAACGCCGCGCCCGTCGTCCGTGGACGATGTCGCCGGTTCCAACTTCGACTGGGCGAGCTATCACGTCAGTGGGTATGTGCCGTTTTTCGGTGGCCGCGATGTCCTGGTGCGCGTGGGGCGTCAGGGGCTGAACTGGGGGGAATCCTCGGCGCTGGTGTTCAACAGCCTCAATGCCATCAACCCGCCGCATGGTGTGCGTGCCCGTCTGCCGGGTTTCCAGCTGGAAGAGGCGTTTCAGGCGGTGGGCATGGCGGTGATCAATACCGACATCACGTCGAACCTGTTCCTGGAAGCGTTCTACCAGTACGAATGGAAGCCGGCGATCGCCGATCCCGTGGGCACGTTCTATTCGGTGAGCGACATTGTCGGTGCCGGCGGAACCTACGCGATGTTGTCCTTCGCCAAGCAGCCTGAGGACCCGGAGCAGATCTACGCGTCAGCGAACAACGACGATGACCCGCTGTCCATTCTCGGCTCACAGTCGAGCCGCACGATTCTGCGTGTGGCCGACCAGTATCCGGATGACGATGGTCAGTACGGGTTTGCGCTGCGCTACTTCGCGGAGTGGCTGAACAACGGAACGGAGTTGGCAGCCTACTTCGCCAACTACCATGCCCGGATTCCGACGGTTTCCGCCTACGCGGCGGACCCGACTTGCATCAATTCCAGCCTGCCTGGCCCGGCTGCGCTCACGCCCTGTCTCGTGGGTGAAGGGCAGCCGCTTCCCGATGTGACCGCGGTGCTGGCGGGGTTGCAGGCCGGTCAGCTGACCACGGCCCGCGAGCCGCTGCCGGTGGATACCATGGAGTTGTTCCTGGAGTACCCGGAAGACATCAAGATGTACGGGCTGTCGTTCAACACCACGGTGGGTGACTGGGCGGTGTCCGGCGAGTACTCGTTCCGTGAGAACCTGCCGATCCAGGTGCATTCCACCGACCTGGTGTTCGCTGGCCTGCAGCCGGCGTTTCCCGCCGAGGATGTGCAGGTGGTGCCCGGCACCGTGCTGCCTGGTCGCCGTTCCGCGGTGCCTGATTTCGTGAATACGCTCTACCGCGACAATCCCGTTGACGCCGACGGCACGATGAATGGCGAGGAGAACTACTACATCCGCGGCTGGGAGCGGGAGAAGGTGCATCAGTTGCAGTTCACCTTCATCAACACCTGGGGTGGCGCGAACTGGTTCGATGCATCGCAGATTCTGACGGTCGCCGAAGTAGGTGCCACCTATTTGCCCGAGATGCCCGGCATCTCCGAGCTTCAGTACAACGGCGCCGAGGTGAACACGCATGCGTCCGTCGGCGCTGACAACACGTCGAACGGTTTCGACAGCGGTGAGCTGGGGGCGGCGTGTCTGGGACTCGACGAGCCGAATTCCTGCCGTCAGAACCCCACGACCCAGGCCCTGGATCACTTCCCCACGGACTTTTCCTGGGGGCTTCGGGTGCTGAGCGTGTTCCGCTACCAGAACGCATTGCTGGGTGCGAATCTGGAGCCCATCGTCGGCTTTTTCTGGGACATCAACGGCATTGCGCCGGGGCTGGGCCAGAATTTCACGGAAGGCAACAAGACCATCATCACCGCGCTGCGGTTCGATTATCTGAACAAGTGGACCGGTGAAGTCCGGCTGACGACGTTCACGGGTGGATCGGACTACAACTCGCGCCGTGACCGTGACAACGTGTACGTGTACCTTGGTTACAACTTCTAAACGGGCCAGAGACCAGTCGTAACAAGCCAGGGACTCGGCGAGACAGACCAGGGGGGAGACAATGAGCAGTCGAATGACGATTGCGATACTGGCCGGCATGGCCAGCGCGGGGAGCAGTGCGGCAGTCACGCAGCAGGAGGCCGACCGACTGGGCCAGGACCTGACGCCCGTCGGCGCTACGATGGCCGGCGACGAGGCGCTGGGCATTCCGGCGTGGGACGGCGGGTTGCAGGAAGTGCCGCGGTCCTACAAGGGTGCGGGAACCCGGTACACGGACCCGTTTCCGGACGACCGGCCCGAATTCACCATCACCGCGGACAATCTGGACCAGTACCGTGACCGGCTGACGGTCGGTCAGATCGCCTTGTTCGAGCGTTTCCCGGAGACCTACGTCATGCCGGTGTACGCGACGCGCAGGACCTTCGCCAACCCTCAGTTCATCTACGACGCCACGCGCAAGAATGCGGTCAACGCCCAGCTCGGCGGCGGCGGGGACACGGTGACCGGAGCGGTGACGGGTGTGCCGTTCCCGATTCCCAAGAACGGTCACGAGGTCATCTGGAACCACAAGACGCGGTATCGCGACTTTTCGGTGCGGCGGTGGAACAACCAGGCGGCGGTCACGTCCACCGGTTCCTACAATCTGGTCAAGCTGCGCGAGGATGTCACCTTTCGCTACAGCCAGCCGGGTATCGAACCCCGCGATCTCGACAACGTCCTGCTCTACTTCCTGCAGATCACCACGCAGCCACCCCGGCTCGCCGGTCAGATCCTGCTGGTTCACGAGACCATGGATCAGTTGCGTGAACCGCGCGCGGCGTGGCTTTACAACCCCGGTCAGCGTCGCCTGCGCCGCGCGCCGAACGTTGCCTATGACAATCCGGGCACGGGATCCGACGGCCTGCGCACCAACGATCAGACCGATACCTTCAACGGTGCGATGGACCGCTACGACTGGAAGCTCATCGGCAAGACGGAGATCTACACGCCCTACAACAGCTACAAGATCCATTCGGACGAGTACAGCTACGACGACATCATCCAGCGCGGTCACATCGACCAGGATCTGACCCGGTACGAACTGCACCGCGTCTGGATCGTCGACGCCACGTTGAAGGCGGGAACCAGCCACATCTACAAGCGCCGGACGTTTTATGTGGACGAGGATTCCTGGCAGATTGTCGCCGTCGACATCTACGACAAGCGTGACGAGTTGTGGCGCGTTCAGGAGACGCACACCGCCATGGCGTACGATGTGCCCTACATGGGGCCGATCCTCGAGTCGGTTTACGATTTGCTCGCGAATCGATACCTGGTCCAGGCCATGAACAACGAAGACGACGAGACGTATTCGATTGATGTCGACTGGGAGACGTATTTCAATCCGTCCAACGTCAAGAAGCTGGCTCGACGCTAGACGCCAACCTGCTATCGTGCGCGGCCGAGACCAGTACGCTTCGGTGAACTAGGAGACAATCTATGGTGCGACGCACCGTCGTGATGGCCGCCCTGGTGGCGGTTTCCGCAATGGCCGTAGCGGCTGAAATCGAAAACAAGCCCGCGCAGATCATGCCGCTGGCATCGAAGAGCCTGATCCTGGATGCCGTGCATGCCGGTCCGCGGTTTGTCGCGGTTGGCGAGCGTGGTCATGTGCTGGCCTCGGTGGATGGCCGCGAATGGGTGCAGGCAGAGGCGCCGACGCGTGCGACGCTGACGGCGGTGGCCTTCGCGGATGCCGAGCATGGCTGGGCGGTCGGGCACGACGCGGTGATCATCACCACCGCGGACGGCGGGCAGAACTGGTCGCTGCAGAATTTCGAGCCCGAACTGGAGAAGCCGTTCCTCGATGTACTGTTCCTGAGCCCGACACGCGGGTTCGCCGTCGGTGCCTACAGCCTGTTCTACGAAACCAGCGACGGCGGCGAGACCTGGACCGAGCACGACACCCCGATCCGCGATGACGAATGGCACTTCAATGCCATCGAACGACTGAACAACGGTGTTCTGGTCATCGTCGGCGAGAGTGGCACCGTCGCCGTGTCACGCGATGAAGGGGAAACCTGGGAGTCGGTCCCATCGCCCTATGCCGGTTCCTATTTCGACGCGATCGCCCACGGTGACACCGGCGTGATGATCTTCGGCTTGCGGGGCAACGCCTATCGTGCCGATTCCACCGACGAGATCGCGTGGACCAAGGTGCAGACGGGTACCGGCCAGACCTTGCTGGGCGGGGCAACCCTGCCATCCGGTGAAACCGTGATCGTCGGTCTGAACGGCACCGTGCTGCGCTCGGTGAACGGTGGACGGGCGTTGGAGCGGCTACCCAACGAGGTGGGTGTCAGTCTCAACAGCGTGCTGGTGAACAACGGTCGGTTGCTGGCCGTGGGTGATCGTGGCACGCACATCATCGAACTGCCCTAGACGACAACGCACGCGCAGCGAGACCCAAAGGAATTCGGCATGCGAATGATTACGACCGACGACATTCTTCGAGTCGTTGAACCCCTGGTCTATGCACGTCGCGGCCTCGGCATGGCGGTGCTGGTGCTGTTGACGGCCTTCTTCGGCTATCAGGCCTCGCAGATCAAGCCGGACGCCGGCTTCGAGAAATCGATTCCGCTGGAGCACCCCTACATGAAGGTGCTCAAGCAGTATCAGTCCGCGTTCGGGGGCGGCAACCTGATCAAGGTTGCGCTGATCCAGGAAGACGGCGAGATCTACAACGAGGAGTTTCTCTCCACGCTGCGCAAGGTCACGGACGACGTCTTCTTCATTCCGGGCATCGACCGTTCGCGGGTGTCGTCGCTGTTCACGCCCGACGTGCGTTACACCGAGGTGGTCGAGGGCGGTTTCGCTGGCGGCAATGTGATTCCTGCCGAGTATCAGCCCAATCAGGAGATGTTCGACCTGATCAAGACCAATGTCGGCAAGGCCGGCATCATCGGTCGTCTGGTCACGCAGGATCAGACCGGTGCCATGGTCAACGCCGAGTTGCTGGAGTTCGATCCGGTGACCGGCGAGAAGCTGGACTACCGCAAGGTTTCCCACCAGCTCGAGGAAATTCGCAAGACCTACGAAACCGAGAACATCAAGATTCACATCATCGGTTTCGCCAAGGTGGTTGGTGACGTCACCGACGCGACGCTGGAGGTCGTGGGCTTCTTCCTGCTCACCCTGTTGATGACGCTGGTCTTGCTGTGGCTTTACACCGGCTCGTTCAAGCTGGCCGTGTTGCCGCTGGTGTGCTCCATCGTCGCGGTGATCTGGGAGTTCGGCCTGCTGAGACTGTTTGGATACGGGCTGGATCCGTTTGCGATCTTGGTGCCGTTCCTGGTGCTGTCGGTGTCGGTCTCCCATGGCGTGCAGTACGCCAACGCCTGGGTTGGCGAGGTCGCGCACAACGGTCGCAACAGTTTCGATGCCTCGCTGGAGACCTTCCGACGACTGGCGATTCCAGGCACCACGGCGCTGATCACCGATGTGGCCGGTTTCGCGACCATCTACCTGATCCCGATCGACATCATTCGCGAGATGTCGCTGAACGCCGCGTTCGGTGTTGCCGCGATCATCGTCACCAACAAGGTGATGATGCCGATCTGGCTGACCTGGATCAAAATCGGCGACATCGAGTCGTTCAAGCGCAAGCAGGCTGCGCGCGACCGCTTCGGCGAAGGGTTGTGGCGGCTGATGGCGAAGAACACGCGCCGCACGCCGGCCGTGGTCACGCTGCTGATCTGCTCCATCCTGCTGGGCTGGTCGCTGTGGAAGTACGACGACCTGCAAGTGGGTGATTCGCAGGCGGGCGTGCCGGAGCTGCGGCCGGATTCGCGATACAACCAGGATTCCCGCGCGATCGTCGACAACTTCTCGATTGGCGTGGACATCCTCAAGGTCATCGCCGAGACCGCCCCGGAGGCCTGTATCCGCTACGAGCAGATGGAGACCATCGACCGCTTCGCGTGGACCATGGGGAATCTGACCGACGAGGTGCAGTCGGTGATTTCGCTGCCGCAGGTCGCCAAGATCATCAATGCCGGCTGGAACGAGGGATCGCTGGCCTGGCGGGTGCTGCCGCGAAACCGCTACGTCATCGTGCAGGCCATCACCCCGGTGGACACCTCGTCGGGGCTGCTGAACCCGGACTGTTCGGCCATGCCGGTGTTGATCTTCACCAAGGATCACAAGGCGACGACGATTCACACGATCACGGACGCCGTGGAGGCCTTCAACGACGCCAATCGCGAGGCGTTCTATGTCGAGCATCCGGACGTGACCGAGGACTACTGCGCGGAGAAGGCAGCCAAGCGTGACGAGCTGGGCCGCCTGCGGCTGGAGCGCGACAACCTCGCCACGCTGCAGACCGCCGAGCCAGACGCGGCGCGCGCCGAGCAGCTGGAGCAGATCAACGCGCGTTACGGCGAGGTCGAGGACGAGTTCGGCGCAATGGAACAGTTCTGCCCGGTCAACTTCGCGCTGGCGTCGGGCAACGTCGGTGTCATGGCCGCGACCAACGAAGTGGTCGAGGCTCAGGAAATCCAGGTGGTCTTCTGGGTTTACGTCGTGGTCGTCGTGTTCCTGTGGCTGTCGTTCCGATCGATATCCGGCGTGCTGTGCGTGGTGCTTCCGCTGTCGCTGGTCTCGGTGATGGCCTATGCGGTGATGGCATCGCTCGGCATTGGTCTGAAGGTCGCGACATTGCCCGTGGTGGCGCTGGCCGTGGGTATCGGCGTGGACTACGGCATCTATGTCTACAGTCAGTTGGCCGACGGCGTGAATCGCGGCCTGTCACTGGAAGAGGCGTTCTATCGGACCTTGAGTCACACCGGCAAGGCGGTGGTGTTCACCGGGGTCGCGCTCGGGCTGGGCGTGGGAACCTGGCTGTTCTCCGCGCTGCAGTTCCAGGCCGACATGGGCATTCTTCTGGTGTTCATGTTCACCGCCAACATGTTCGGCGCCATCCTGGTGATGCCGGCGCTGGCGCACTTCCTGGTGACCAAGGAAAGCGCTGCGAAGACGGGGCTGTCCGGGCACTGACGCCGCCGGCCACCCGGCCGCGGTCGTGCTGTCGGCTCGTTCAGCCGGGCGTCTGATGCGCCGGGCAGGGTACGGCGGCCAGGCTGTCGTCCTCCAGACAAAGCGCCGTAAGCGAGCCGCCCCAGACGCAGCCGGTGTCCAGGCCGACGACATTGGCGGATGGCCAGCGCACGGTGCCCAGCGTCGACCAGTGACCGAACACGATCCGGGTGCCGTGGCTCGCGCGATCGGGTAGGGCGAACCAGGGCGTGGCATCCGGCGTGGTCTCCGGGGTCCCCTTGGCGTTGAGGTCCAGACTGCCGTCGGCGCGGCAGTACCGCATTCGGGTGAAGCAGTTGACGATGATGCGCAGCCGGTCCATGCCGGCCAGCTCCGGTCGCCACTGCGCGGGTTCGTTGCCGTACATCGATTGCAGGAATTCACCCCGACCGGCCCCGGCCAGCCGTGCCTGGACCTCGGCGGAGCATTGCAGGGCATCCTCGACCGTCCAGTCCCGATGCACCCCGGCGTGAACCAGCAGTGTGTTGAATGCCGGGAAATGCCGCGCCAGGGGTCGCGTGGCGACCCAGTCCAGCAGCTCGTCGCGATCCGGTGCATGCAGGATGGGGTGCAGGTCCGGCTGTGGCTTGGGTGCGACGCCGGCGGCCTCGGCCAGCAGGTGCAGATCATGATTGCCCAGGACGCAGTCGATCTGGTCCCGCAGCGCATGCACGGTGCGCAGCGTGCGCAATGAATCGGGGCCGCGATTGACCAGATCGCCGGCGATCCACAGCCGATCCGTCGCCGGCTCGAAGCGAATCTGGTCCAGCAGTCGCAGCAAATCGTCACAGCAGCCTTGCAGGTCGCCGACTATCCAGTGGCGCATGGCGTCTCGGTTCTCCGTGTCTGTCGGCCGGCGGCTCCGACGAGCGGTGTCAGTCAACCCGCCCGCCGCCGTTGCGCAAGAGTGGCAGGGTGTTAACAATACCGTTACAACAGTGCTCTCGCCCGCACGAGAAGGATCTCCCGATGCTCACCTACCTTGTGACACTCTACAAACTCTGGCGTGATGACGAGGCGGCGACCGCGGTCGAGTACGGTCTGGTGATCGGGCTGATAGCGGTGGCGCTGATCGTGATCCTGGGATCGCTGGGCGATGGCCTCGAGACCCTGTTCAAGGATGCCTGTGACCAGGTGGTCGAGGGAGGCTGTTCCTCGGAATAGCCCGATCTTGCTTGATCTGGGGTTGTTGCTGGCCTGGACCGCCTGGGCCGGCGCCGTCAGCCTGATCGACGTGCGGCATGGGCGCGTTTCGAATCGCTGGTTTCTGCTCGTCCTTCCGCTGGTGCTGCTGACCGTGCTGTATCGGTATCCGACTCTCAGGGTGGCCATGCTGTTCGGTGCGCTGGGATTGCTGCTGGCGCTGATCCTGAACCTGCCGGCCTGGACCCAGGGCTGGATGGGCGGGGCCGACGTCAAGGCCTACGCGGTCATCGGCTTGGGTTTCGGCCCCGTTCACTTTGTGGAAATCTTCCTTGCCGCTTCGCTATTGTTCGGTGTGGCCGCATTGCTTGTGCGCATGCGTGGGGCTGGCGGGCCGGATCGGCTGGTCATGCTGCCGGCCGTGGGGCTGGGCCTGGTGATCTGGCTCTGGTCCGGACCTTGGTGGTTGGGGGAAAGCGTGCTTTGAGTCATTCGTTCGGACAACAGGTCGGCAGTCTGCGGCGACGTCAGCGCGGGGCCACCGCGCTGGAATTCGCGTTCGTCTTTCCGCTGCTGTTCCTGTTCATGTACGGGATTCTGGTCTATGCCTATATTTTCCTGCTGACCGAATCGCTGACATTCGTTGCGCAGGAGGCCGCCGAGTCGGCGGTGGCGGTCGACCCGCTGAACAACGAGAACTACGAGGCACAAGTGCAACAACGCGCACAACAAACCGCCTCGAGCCTGCTAGAGTGGCTACCGGGCGATCAGCGTGAGTTGGTCGTCGGGTCAAACGGGGAACTGGTCGATGTGGCACTGGTTCCGCAAGGCGGGCAGCGTTTCGTGCGCGTTCGCCTTGAATTCGTGATTTCGGATCTGTTCCCGTCGATCACCCTGCCCCTGGTCGGGCAGGCTCCGCCGATGCCGGAGGTGCTTCGCGCAGAGGCTTCGGCGCTCGTGGATGCCACGCGGCCCGAATCGGGAGAGAGTTGACCGCCGTCACTTCGCTGTCCGTGGGTGGACTGGCGGCGCGGAGAAACACGGTCGTTTTGAGCAGGGGAGATCGGCGTGAGTAGTTCAGCGATGAAGGTTCTGGCCATCGTCATGCTGGTCATTGCGGGCATCGCCGGCGTGGTCGCCTATCGCATGAGCGTCGAGTACGCGCGGGCGCCGGAGCCGCTGCCGGCCGCCGTCGAGGAAGAAGAGGTCGTGCCGACGACGCTGGTCGTCGTGGCGCGCACGCCGCTGGCCGCCAACACAGTGATCCGGCGGGACGATGTGGCGCTGACGCCGGTGACCATTGCTCCACAAAACTATTTCGCCAACGTCGACGATGTCGTCGGCCGCGTTCCACTGCTGGATATCGATGCCGGTGCGCCGGTCACGCCGCGCTACTTCCGCGATGCCAACGTGCTCGCGCGAATCATCCCCGAAGGCAGCAAGGCGATGTCGCTGCAGATCGACGAGGTGGTCGCGGTCGGCGGCTTCGTCCGGCCCGGTGACACGGTCGATGTTCTGGTGTTCCTGCGGGCCACGGGGTCGGCGGATACGCAGGCCCGCACGCTGCTTCGCGAGGCATTGATCCTCGGCTACGAGGAACGCGTCATTGATCGGCCGCAAGGGGTCGAGGATGCGTCAGGCAACCGGCGGCAGCGGATCCGCACCGCGGTCGTCGCCGTGCCCGATGACGACGTGACGCGCGTGATGCTGGGCGCCAGCTTGGGAGAAATCCGGCTCGCGTTGCATGGCCAGGGTGAGGGTGACGACGACGGTTCGCGTTCCGGCCTTCCACTGGCCAGCGGTTCGTCCGACATCCGCACGCCGGCGGGCAATGATGTCGTCACGCTGGAAGAACTCGTCGGCGTGGAAAAGAAACAGCCAGCGACGGAAGACCGTGTTCGCGCGCCGGTCTACGTCTACAAGGCGAACGAACTGGAGTCCGTCAGGCCATGAGAGTCGCCGAGAACCTGTTCCGCCGGATTTCACCGCGGATGTTGTGTCTCTGTCTGGGATTGATCAT
>CALBOV010000002.1 GCA_937896565.1 uncultured Salinisphaerales bacterium | reverse complement strand
CGACACCGGCCACATCCACTGACGCGGCCGCGTTGCGCAGGTGCATTTCGCCGCCGATCTCGGGAGCGCCGAGACGACCGGCCAGCCGCATGTCGGCATCGAACCGGCCGGTCACGTCAGTCAACGCATCCAGGATCAACGCGATGAAGTCGAGATTGGTGAGCTCCGCGGTCAGACGCCCCTCCAGGGGCCGCTCAACCAGTGGTCCCTGGCCTTGCAGCGTGGCGTCCAGCGCCAGACCCGCGGCGGGCTCATCCTCCAGCGGCAGACGAACGGTGAGGATCGTCTGTTCGCCTTCATTGGCGATGGTCAGCTCGCCCGGCGCGAAGGCGACATCCAGCGGATCGTCCGGCGAGCGGGTGCCGGCAAGTTCGATCGCCGATGTTCTGAGATCGGCGGTCACCGCTTCGCGCCCCTCACCCCGGGAGTAGGTCGCGTTGCCGCTGAGCGAACCGCTCAGTCGAGTGGCCGGCGGCAGCAGCGGCGTGAGATACGCCAGATCAAAGAATTCAATGTCGGTCTGCGCGCTCAGGCCCTGGTCATCGGACCCGGCACGCAGGCACAGGCGGCTGCGACGCCGGCTCATCGAGGGACGGCGCTTGACGTTGGGCTCCGCGGCAAGACAGGCATCGCCCACGGACCAGTCCGGTGCGTGGAACGACACCGGCGTCGGCGACTCCAGCGTCCAGGGCGGAAAGTCCACCGGATCGATGATCAGCCGGGTCAGGTCGCCGGTCCAGGCCAGACTGTCGAGATCGACCTGGCCGGACAGGCCCAGCGTCAGATCGCCCTCGGTGGTCTGGGTTTCCAGTTCCAGCGTCAGATCGTCCGCGCTGCCCCGGGTCTCCAGCACCAGCGTGCGAATACCCGTCGCCTCGATCTGCGCATCGGCCACCCGCGCGTCCAGCAGCAGGGTGCTGCCGTCAGCGATATTGATGTCGGCCTCGGCATCGATACCGGCCAGCGAGTAGCGCTGATAGCCAAGCGATTCACCCCGCAGGCTCGCGATTACGCGCGGTGTCCTGACGGGACCCTCGACGCGGCCGTCCGCTTTCAGGCTCCCGGTCAGGCCGGGGTAGAAATCGGCGAGATCCGGACTGCTGATGTCCCAGTCCACCGCCAGGCTGCTGGCGGATGCCTGGCCATCCACATGCAGTTCGGACTGGCCGGAGGCCAGCGTCAGCCGCTCGATGTCGGCGGTGTCGTTGGCATAGCGGAGCGCGGCGTCCAGCCGCAACGGCCGCTCGCGCAAGCGGCCTTCCACGGTCAGCGTCGGCACCCGGACGATCGGTGAGGCGCGCGTGCCCGCCAGCTGCAATGTGACATCGGCGTCGATCTCGCCGGGCCATTGTTCCAGCAGCAGGGACGGGTCCAGATCGCGGGCGGTCAACGTGGCTGATCCAGCGAGCTGCTGGCGCAGCGACAGGTCGGCCTCCCCGGTTATCGACCCACCCAGTGCCCGCAGCTGCAGCTGCCTCACGCGCACGGCATCCGGGCTGGCGGTGGCCGCGGCATCGACCTGCAGGGGCTGTTCGCGCAGCGAACCCTCGGCATGCAGGCGCGGTATCCGCACCTGGATCGTATCGTCGACCGTCCTGACTTCGAGTGCCGCGTTCGCGGCGATCTGTCCGGGCCATTGCGACAGCTGCTCGGACAGGGCCGACGGGTCCAGTGTGCGCGTGACCAGTTGCAGGTCGGCGGCCAGCGCGGGCTGCCAGCGCAGGCCGCCGGTCAGGCTGGTCTCCGAGCCGGCGACACCAATCCGCAGCGGCTTGAGCTCCACGCGTTCGGTACTGGCAATCCCCTCCAGATCGATGCGGATGGGCTTGAACTCCGTCGGGATCACGCGCGTGCCGCCGCGCAGACGCACGGCGTCGACAGGCCCCTTGCCGGTGAGCTGGCCGCCATCCACGCTGACCTGAACCGGACCGGCGGACTCCTCCAGCGGCCAGGCCAGGGCGTCCCAGCTCAGCGTGACATCGACCCGTTCGTCCTCGAGACCGCCGCTTGCGGCGACCGACACGGTGTCGCCACGTGAGCGCAACTGCGCCTGCAATTCACCGGCGAGTTCGGGCAGCGTGCCCACCACATCGATGCTGCCGCGCGGGGAACGCAGCATCGGATCGCCCTGTAACGGCCAGCGCAAAGCTGTCCAGTCACCGGTCAGTTTCACGGCGTAGCGGCCGAAGGCGCGATGGAAGTGCCCCGAGAGCCGGGCCTCCAGCGCGGCATCGACTTCGGCGAGTTTCAGTGACTGGACACGCAGGCCGCCACGTTCCAGCAGCACCAGCGTGCTGGCGCTGAGGTGTCCGGTCAGCGGCGAGCGGACATCCAGTTCGGAGACCTGCAGGCTGTTGCGGTCCCAGACCCCGGCGAGTTCCAGCGATTCGACGATCAGCGGCTCAGCGTCGGGCGCGGTTTTGAGGCTGAAATCGCTCAGGCCGGCCTGCTCGATCACCAGCGTGATCGGCGCGCGGAAATCGAGAGACGGCGGTTCGTCGGTTTCGGGCGGCGGCGGTGAGTGGGTGGGTCGCAGCACGATGTCCACGCCGTCGACCGCCAGTTCCGCGATCTGGACCTGCGCCATCAGCAGGCGGCTGGCGCGCCAGTCCAGCACGGCGCGGTCAACTCGCAGGCTCATGGCCTCGGTCTCGACATTGACGCCGGTCACCGTCAGCGGACCGACGAGGCGCCCCTGGACATCGTCGATCTGCACTCCGGCCGGCAGGCGGTCGCGCGCCAGCGACCATGCGATCGCGACGCCAATCTCCGTGGTCAGCGCAATGAGCACGATGAGCGCGACGGTTGCCGTCAGCCCGACCGGTATCCACTTCAGCCAGCGCACCCAGGTTCGCTTCACAGGCCCGCCCTCACGCCGATATGCAGCCGTGCGGCGCGCTCGGGATCGTCGAAGGGATGGGCCACATCAATGCGAATCACACCCACCGGAGAGCGGTAGCGAAACCCGATGCCGGCCCCGTAGACAGGTTCGGGGATGCCCGCGTCGGCGGCGTTGCCGGCGTCGACGAACACGGCGGCGCCCATGCCACGCCAGATGATCTGCTCGTATTCGACGGAACCGGTGAGCAGGAACTCCCCGCCGATCACGCGACCCTCGTCATCCTCCGGACCCAGGGATTCGTAGGCGTAACCGCGCACGCTGCTGTCCCCGCCGGCGAAGAATCGTTCCGAGGCTGGCAGGTCGGAGAATTCCTCGGTCCAGCTGCCGCCGACCTCGGTCCGAAGCAGCAGGCGGCCGCGGCTGAACACCGGCAGCACCCCCTGCAGGCGGAGCCGGGACTGGATGAAGCTGGTGTCGGACAACACGTCGCGCACCGCGCCATGCACGTCGAAGAAGGTACTCCAGCCGCTACGGGCGAACACCGGGTCGGACACCTCCGTGCGCGTGAAGCTCACGCCGGGCGTCAACAGGATGCTGAGACGCTGCTCGTCCGACAGCTCGTAGTCTTCACGCAGGAATTGCAGGTAGTAGCGACGATACCAGTCGCCCAGCTGCCAGTTGCGCGCCGCCTCCAGGCGCAGGGTCCGGCGCTCGCCATCCTCCAGGTCCTCGTCCTCCGCGCCGGCCGAGAATGTCACCGAATCGCCGGGTACGCTCCCGACCGGGATCAGGTACTGGGTGGTCAGCGTGTTGATCACTTCGGAGAGCTGGAACGACAAGTCCAGCTGGTGGCCCTGGCGATTGAGCCGGCGCCACTCCGCGCCGGCGGTTAGCCGCGCACCGGTGTCGGTGCCGTAGCCGACGCCGGCCTCGTAGCGCTGGGACGCGAGCGGCGTGGTGCGAACAACCACCGGAATCCGGTGGTCCTGCGCATCGTCCTTGTTGGCATCGACCTGCACCTAATCGAAGTAACCGAGATCGGCGAGGTGGAGTTGCAGGTTCACCAGTTCGGAAGAATCGAAACGCTCGCCGGTGCGAACATTGACGTAGCGATTGAGGAACTCGGGATCGAGGACATCCTGGTCAATGCGAATCTCGCCGAACTCGTAGGCGTCCCCGCTTTCCAGCACCAGCTCCACATCGGCGCGGTTGACCGACGGATCAACCGCCAGACGATGCGCGGTGAATCGGGCATCCAGATAACCGAGTTTGAACGCGGTGTCCCGAATCGCCGACTTGGTGGCGTTGTAAAGCGGATGCCGAAGCGGCGCATCAGCGCGCAGGCGGCTGGCCTGCACGGTATCGCGCAACGCCTGTTCGCCGGAGCCCGGGCCGGTGATCTCGATACGGATGTCACGCAAGGTCGTGGGCGGCCCGGTGTCGACCACATAAGTGGCTTTGTAACCACCGTCCACCGGTTCCAGCTCGGAACGGATCACCGGATTGTAGAAGCCGAAGGGTCGGAGCGCGTCCTGAATGTCCTGTTCGGCGCGCCGGTGGAGCCTGCGAATCGCTCGCGGTCGGGCGCTGTCGTTGCCCTCCAGCTTCTTGATGGCCAGAAAGCCTTCGGTGTTGTTGCGGATGGCGTCGTCGCGAATGCCCTTAAGCTGCACGTCCACCGTCGCCGCAAGCAGCGGATACGCGGCGAACAAAAGGCCTGCGGCGACGAACGCTTTACAATATCGAAGACTGTGTGCTGGCATGCATGCCCTTGGGTGCCCGGTTCCCGGACAAGTTCCGTCCCTGGTTTCCAAGGCCATGGAATTATACGGTCGTCAGCCTTTTTTCCGTCTGGGGTTGTTCATGAAAATCGGTGTTCCGAAGGAAATCAAAGCCCGCGAGTACCGCGTGGGTCTGACCCCGTCCGGGGTCCGCGAACTCACGGCGCGCGGTCACACCGTGGTCGTGGAGACGCTGGCCGGGGACGGCATCGGGTTGAGCGACGAAGCCTATGTGCAGGCCGGCGCCGAGATTCTGGGCAGCGCCGAAGGCGTGTTCGAGCAGGCCGAGATGATCGTCAAGGTGAAGGAGCCGCAGCCGGTCGAGTGCAAACGCCTGCGTGACGGCCAAGTGCTGTTCACCTATCTGCATCTGGCCCCGGACCCGACCCAGACCGAACTGCTGGTCGAGTCCGGCTGCACGGCCATCGCCTACGAGACGGTGACCGACGATCAGGGCGGGCTGCCGTTGCTGCGACCGATGAGCGAGGTGGCCGGCCGCATGTCCATCCAGGCCGGCGCGCATGCGCTGGAGCGTGCTCAGGGCGGCAACGGCACGCTGATCGGCGGCGTGCCGGGCGTGGCCCCGGCGAACGTCTGCATCATTGGTGGTGGCGTGGTGGGCTACAGCGCCGCGCGCATGGCGGTCGGGCTGGGCGCCGACGTCAACATCATCGATCGCTCACTGCCACGGCTGCGCCAGCTCGACGAGCTGTTCCAGGGACGCATGACGACGCTGTTCTCCACGGCCGACGCGCTGGAGCACAGCATTCGCCACGCCGACCTGGTGATTGGCGCGGTGCTGCTTCCCGGTGCGGCCGCACCCAAGATCATCACGCGGGACATGCTCGGGCTGATGCGGTCGCGGGCGGTCATCGTCGACGTCGCCATCGACCAGGGCGGCTGCACGGAGACCTCCAAGCCCACCACCCATGACAATCCGACGTACATCGTCGACGATGTCGTGCACTACTGCGTCGCCAACATGCCCGGCGCCGTTGCGAGAACGTCGACGTTCGCGCTGACCAATGCCACGCTGCCGTTCGTGCTGAAGCTCGCCAGTCAGGGACACAAGCAGGCGCTGCAGACGGATCGCCATTTGCGCAACGGGCTGAACGTGCACCGGGGCAAGATCACCTGTCAGGCCGTTGCCGAAGCCCTGGACTATGACTACGTGCCGGCGGACGAAATCCTGTCTCACGCCGCGTAGTCGATCGATAACCTCCTGATAAATAAAGAAAAAGCCGCGACGAACGCGGCTTTTTCAATTCAGGGCATCGACAGGGCCTAAACGTCCAGATTGCCCACCAGCAACGCGTTGTGCTCGATGAAATCGCGGCGCGGTTCGACATGGTCGCCCATCAGGGTCGTGAAGATCTCGTCGGAGGCCACGACATCCTCGATACGAACCTGCATCAGACGACGCGTCTCGGGATCCATCGTGGTCTCCCACAACTGATCCGGGTTCATCTCACCCAGGCCCTTGTACCGCTGGATGTGCAGACCACGGCGTGCTTCCTTCATCAGCCAGTCCAGCGCTTCGCTGAACGTCGCCACCTCGGTGCTGTGCTGACCGCGCGTCACCGTCGCGCCGTCCGTCACAAGCCCCTGGAAGCGCTGGCCCAGTTCACAAAGCTCCGCGTACTCCGGTGATCCGAAGAACTCCGCCAACCACTGGCAGGCATGCGGTACGCCATGGCTGAACCGGACCACCTCCAGATAGGCACGACCGTCACGGACGATTCTGGCCTCGTAGCGATGCTCGCTGTTCTCGAAGGCGTTGAGGAGCTCCTGCATCGAGGAAAGCCAAGTGTCTGATTTCTCTGTGTTTTCCAGAGAATCCGAGGCCAGCTTCGGCAATTGCATCATCGCCTCCAGCGCGGCCCGCTCGTAGCGGCGCGCCAGACGATCGACCAGCGCCCGGCCCGCGAGATGATCCTTGGACAGGCTTTCCATCTCCGCGGGCTGCACCGGCGGGGCATCGGCGCTGACACGCAGCTCGGCACCGTTCAGCGCCGAATTCAGCAGGTAGGCGTTGAGTTCGGCATCGTCCTTGACGTAAGTCTCCTGCTTGCCGGACTTCACCTTGTAGAGCGGCGGCTGGGCGATATAGATGTGCCCGCCCTCGACCAGCACGTACATCTGGCGGTAGAAGAACGTCAGCAACAAGGTGCGGATATGCGATCCATCCACATCCGCATCAGTCATGATGATGATCCGCTCGTAGCGCAGTTTTTCGGGATCAAACTCGTCGCGACCGATACCGCAACCCAGCGCGGTGATGAGCGTGCCTACTTCGGCGGACGACAGCATCTTGTCGAAGCGGGCTTTCTCGACGTTCAGAATCTTGCCCTTGAGCGGCAGAATTGCCTGGAAACGACGGTCACGCCCCTGCTTGGCCGAACCACCAGCGGAATCACCCTCCACCAGGAACAGCTCGCATTTGGACGGGTCCTTCTCCTGGCAATCCGCCAGCTTGCCAGGCAATCCCGCGATATCCAGTGCGCCCTTGCGGCGGGTCATTTCCCGCGCCTTGCGCGCCGCTTCGCGAGCCCGCGCCGCCTCGACGATCTTCTGCGCGACCGCCTTGGCATCCCGCGGGTTTTCCAGCAGGAAGTTGTTCAGGTGCTCGGCCATGGCCGATTCGACGGCGCTCTTGACCTCGGACGAGACCAGCTTTTCCTTGGTCTGCGACGAGAACTTCGGATCGGGCACCTTGACCGAGATGACCGCCGTCAAACCCTCGCGCGCATCATCCCCGGAGGTCGCGACCTTCTCGCGCTTGGACAGGCCCTCGGCTTCGATATAGCCATTGAGCGTGCGCGTCAGCGCGGCACGGAACCCGGCCAGATGGGTGCCGCCGTCACGCTGCGGAATGTTGTTGGTGTAGCAGAAGACGTTCTCCTGGAAGGAATCATTCCACTGCAAGGCCACCTCGGTGACGATGCCGTCTTTCTCGCCCTCGAAATGACACACTGCCTCGTGCAGCGGCGTCTTGTTGCGATTCAAATGCTCGACGAAGGCACGAATACCGCCCTTGTACTCGAACACGTCTTCCCGATCCGTCGCCTCTTCGGTTAGCCGAATCCGCACACCGGAGTTCAGGAACGACAGCTCACGCAGGCGCTTGGCTAGGATGTCGTAATGAAATTCGATGTTCCTGAAGATTTCTTCGCTGGGATGGAAGCGCACCGTGGTCCCGGAGACATCGGTGCTACCGATCACCGCCAGTTCGTCCATGGGCTCGCCCATCGAGTACATCTGACGATGGATGTGACCATCGCGGTGAATGGTCAACTCAAGCCGCTTCGACAGCGCGTTGACCACCGAGACGCCCACGCCGTGCAAACCACCGGAGACCTTGTAGGCGTTGTCATCGAACTTACCGCCGGCATGCAGGACGGTCATGATGATCTCCGCCGCCGGACGCCCTTCCTCTTCGTGGATATCCACCGGGATACCGCGCCCGTCGTCGGAGACCGAGACGCTCTGATCGGCATGGATGGTGACGGTCACTTCGGAACAATGACCGGCCAGCGCTTCGTCGATGGAATTGTCGACGACTTCGAAGACCATGTGATGCAAACCGGTCCCGTCATCGGTGTCGCCAATGTACATACCGGGGCGCTTGCGCACGGCTTCGAGACCCTTCAAGACACGGATACTTGAAGAGTCGTAGTTCTTCGGTTGGGAGTCGCTCATCGGAGGGTCATTCGTGGCCTAGTTCATGGTATCACGGAGTGGTGTCCGCCAGATGTTCCACGTGGAACATGTCACGGATGTCCAAGCCGGAATCGGGCGCATCCAGCCAGGTCGAGATCCACTGGACCGGACTCGCGTTGAGCTGCGCGACGGCACGCCTCCGCATGCCCTCTCCCCATTCGGCGCCAAAGTCATCAATCAGCAGGACCGGCGCTTGACCGAGACGCTGACTGACCACTTCCACCTGGGCCAGCAGCAACGCAAGCACCAGCGCCTTCTGCTGGCCCCGGGATGCCTGGTGACGGACCTGGCGACCATCCAGCTGCAATCGCAGATCAGCCCGGTGCGGACCGACAACGCTGTGGCCCGCATCGAGCTCCCGCGCCTCCACCGAATCGAGTACTTCGGCGAAGTCGACACCTGAGGGCCAGCCACTTCGATAGCCAATCCTCGGCGCGTGATCCGAACCGAGCAATGCCTCAACGTGGCGGCTCCATCCGCCCGCGACCTCATCCAGATGTCTGCGACGAGCGTCATCGATGCGACGCGACAACTCGATGTAAGAGGGATTCCACGCACGCAGTTGCTGCCGGTCGCGCTGCCGACATGCCGCGTTGCGCTGGCGCAGCAGACGCTGGAACTGACGCCAGTCCTGAATGAACGAATGTTCCACGTGGAACACTCCCCAATCCAGCAGCCGCCTGCGGTGTACGGGGCCTTCGTCGATCAACCGGTGCGCTCGCGGGTCCATGACCTGGATGGGCAGCGCACGCGCCAGTTCGACGATGGGGATCTCTTTCGTCCGACCCAGTCGGGTCTGAATCTGCGTTCGTTCCCGCTGCACCGCAACCCGGGTCGGACCGTCCGGCAACTCGAGCTCGCCGACCACCAGCGCATGGTCGCATCCGTGCCGGATCACGTCGGTGGGGGAACTGCCCCGAAACGACAACCCGCGGCTGAGCAGGTAGATCGCTTCGAGTATGGATGTCTTGCCGGTGGCGTTGTCGCCGACGATCGCGGCACCACCGCCGGCGGCAGACGAAAAGGACAAACGCAGTCCGGCATGACAACGAAAGTCGGTCAGCGCCAATGAGCGAATCAGCACGTCGGAAACGGGTCAGCCAGATGACCCGAGAGAAGTTCGCTGGTTGCGATCAGAGCCGCATGGGCATGACGACGTACTTGTGCGCGTCCGTACCCATTTCGGTGAGCAGCCCACCGGCGTCCGGCGAACTCATCGCGAACTTGAAGGCGTCGCCTTCCATCACACCCAGCGCATCGAGCAGGTAGTTGACGTTGAAGCCGATCTCCAGCGGAGCGCCGTCGTAGTCGACCTCGATCTCCTCTTCGGCTTCCTCGTGCTCCGGGTTCTCGGTCTGCAACTTCAGCAGCCCCGGATCGAGCACCAGCCGCACGCCGCGGAATTTTTCGTTGGACAGAATCGCGGCTCGCGCCAGTGCCTGGCGGATCACCTCGCGATCCCCGGTGAGAATCTTGTCGCCGCCAATCGGCACGACTTTCTCGTAGTCCGGAAAACGGCCATCGATCAACTTGGTGGTGAACAGGATGGTGCCCAGGTCCACCTGCAGATGGTTATTGGTCAGCGAGAGACTGACCGTCTCGTCGTCATCGGACAGCAGCCGGTTCAGCTCCAGCACGCCCTTGCGGGGAACGATGACCTGACGCTCCTCGGCGATGTCCAGATCCACATCCACGTCGGACATCGCCAGCCGGTGGCCATCGGTTGCAACGGCGCGCAGCCGATCGCGACGCAGTGCCAGCAGCAAACCGTTGAGGTAGTAGCGCACATCCTGCTGCGCCATCGCGAACATCGTGCGGTTCAGCACCTGACGCAAGGCGAGGTTGGGAATGGCGTGGCGATCGGCCGAATCGATATCGCCCAACGAGGGGAACTCGGCCGCCGGTTGCGTGGCCAGCGTGAAGCGGCTGCGGCCGGAGCGAACAATGAATTTCTGATCGCTCAGCTCGGCCCGGATCACCGAACCTTCGGGCAGGCCGCGGCAGATGTCGAACAGCTTGCGGGCGGGCACGGTGACCGCGCCGGGCTGGTCGATCTGCGCCTGGACGTGACTGACGAGTTCCAGCTCCAGATCGGTCCCGGTCAGTCGCAAACCGGTCTCCGACGCCTCGATGTGAAAGTTCGACAGAATTGGCATCGTCTGGCGTCGCTCGATGACACCGATGACAGCCTGGATGGTCTGCAGGAACGATCCGCGATCAATCTCGAACTTCATGACGTGGTCCCCGAACTCCTTCGGTCAATACTTATATAAAAGAGTCTTTTAAAAGATAGTCGTAGTAGTAGGCTGCCCGCCGACCTGTGAACAACAGCGGTTTTTCGATTCAAAATCATAGAGTTACGAGAACTCAACCACCCCTGAAAACATCGGGGTATCCCCGCTGGGTTCCTGTGGACAGAATGTGCGTGTCCCGGCCGATCCGGCATTGTCACATTCCATCCCCTAGATATCCACATCATCGGCTCAGGGTTCTCAACAGGGCATCGTAGTCGTCGCGGATCGCCCGATCGGAGTCCTTGAGCTTCTGGATTGTCCGGCAGGCATGCAGCACCGTCGTGTGATCCCGGCCACCGAAGGCATCGCCGATCTCCGGCAGGCTGTGCGAGGTGAGTTCCTTGGCCAGGGCCATCGCCATCTGCCGGGGGCGGGCGATGGAGCGCCGCCGGCTGCGCTGGGTCATGTCCGACAGCCGGATGCTGAAGTACTCGGCGACGGTGCGCTGGATGCTCTCGATGGTCACCATGCGTTCATGCACCGACAGGATGTCCTGCAGCGCGTACCGGGCGAAATCGATATCGATCGCGGTCCCGGTGAACTGGGCGGTGTGCACCAGTCGGTTGAGTGCGCCCTCCAGCTCGCGGACATTCGAGCGAATCCGGTTGGCGATGAAGAAGGCCACCGTTTCCGGTACTGCCGCGCCCAGTTGCTCGGCCTTGCTCATCAGGATCGCGACCCGGGTTTCCAGTTCGGGCGGATCCACCGCCACCGACAGGCCCCAGGAGAACCGGTTCTGCAGGCGGTCATCGAGAGCGTCCAGCTCGGCGGGATAGCGGTCGCAGGTCAGGATGATCTGCCGGTTCGCCTCCAGCAGCGAATTGAAGGTGTGGAAGAACTCCTCCTGTGACCGCTCCTTGCCGGCGAAGAAATGGATGTCGTCGATCAGCAGGGCTTCCGCCGTCCGGTAGAAGTTCTTGAAGCCGTCCATGCGGTTGTGACGCACCGCAAGCACCATGTCGTTGACGAAGCGCTCGGCTGGTATGTAGACCACCCGGTTCGGTCCGCCGCGGGCGCTGAGGTAGTTGCCCACGCTGTGCATCAGATGGGTTTTCCCCAACCCGGTACCGCCGTAGATCAGCAAGGGGTTGTAGGAGGTACCAGGTGACTCGGCTACCTTCTGGGCCGCCGCGCGCGCGATCTGGTTGCTCTTGCCTTCCACGAAGCGCTCGAAGGTGTAGCGCGGATCCAGCCGGCTGCTGCTGTGCGGCGATTCGGGTTTGGGCGTCGGCGCCGCAACGGGTGCATCACCGGGTTCCGGCGAGCTTGAGGCTTCCGCCGAGCCGACACGAACCGTGACCCGGGGACTTTCCAGGTCGACCACTTCGCTCCAGACGGCGCTGATGGTGGCGAGGTACTGCGAGCGCACATTCTCCATCACCGGCCGGTTGGGAGCGATGAGTTCGAGATTGCCGTCCTGCGAATGAGCGTGCAGCGGGCGCACCCAGGTGCCGACGTCGGATTCGGAGAGCACGGTTTCGAGCCGTTCAAGACAGCGCTGCCAGAGCGCATTGGAATCCACCACAGACACCTGCGTTGTCGTCAGTTCAGGGGCCGGGCAAGCGAGCCCGGACCGAAGGATGATCCTCGCGCCCATGCCGCCTGTCCGAAGACACCCGCCGGGGCCAGCGCTTCGAACGAAGCGACGCCAGACCAGCCCCGACCGCGACGTCCAGGTCACGTAGGGAATCGATCAGGTGTCGGGAATCGCGCCGGGCTAGTTATCCACAGGCGTGCGGCTTGATGCAAGACGGTGTTTTTCAGTACTATCCGCGCCCTTTCGCCCGGTCCGGGCACCGTCCACGAGATCAGACCGATGAAGCAGACGTTCCAGCCGCATTCCTTGCGTCGCAAGCGCACCCATGGTTTTCGCGCACGCATGGCAACCGTTGGTGGCCGCAAGGTGATCAAGGCACGCCGTGCCAAGGGTCGCAAGCGCCTCGCCCCGTAAGCCCTTCGGATTTCCTCGCGACCGACGGCTGCTGAGACCGGCGGAGTACCGTGCGGTCTTCCGGAGTGGCCGACGGATTCACGATCGCCACTGGATGCTCGTGGTCGCGCCGTCGACACACGATGCGCCCGCGCGCCTGGGGCTGGCGATCTCCAAGAAGTGCGCGAAGCGTGCCGTGGATCGGAACCGGATCAAGCGCGTCACGCGGGAGTGGTTTCGCACCAGCGATCTGCATGGCATCGACGTGGTCGTGACCGGCAAGCATGGTCTGGCCGCGTTGAGTTCCGCTGAACTCCGATCCTCGCTGGATGCGCTGCACCGTCGGAAGCTGCAATGATCGCACGTACATTGATACTGCTGATCCGGCTTTACCAGCGCCTGCTCAGTCCGCTGCTGCCGCAGCGATGCCGTTACACGCCGAGCTGCTCGCAGTATGCGGTCCAGGCCCTGCACGCGCATGGCGTGTTGCGTGGCGGGATCCTGGCGATCCGACGACTGGCGCGTTGCCATCCGCTGCGGCCCGGTGGACACGATCCCGTGCCCGGCTGCCACTTGCCCCATCCTGATGATTCGACTCTGTGTCGACATCACGATGCCTAGGGGAATACTGATCCCATGGAATCCATACGCTTCCCGCTGATCGCCGCGCTCGCCGTGATCGGCTTTTTCATGTACCAGGCATGGAAGGCCGATCAGGTCCCGCCGGAACCGCGTTCGCCGTCTCCGATCGAACAGATCGCGGGTGATGATGATGTGCCGGATCTGGACGCGTCGCCCACCGCGTCCAGCGACGCACCGCAGGCCGAGTCATCGACCGATGAATCCGCGCCGGTGGAACAGGTCGCCCCGAGCACCGAAACCATCGTCGTCACCACCGACGTCATGCGGGCATTCATCGACCCGCAGGGCGGCAATCTCATTCGTGTGGAATTGCTCGACTACCCCGTCGAGGCCGACAGCGAGGAACCGCTGGCTCTGCTGCACCAGCACAACCGGCGCTTTTTCGTGGTCCAGACCGGCCTGCTGGGCGAGGGCGCGCCGACGCACAAGGTGGCCTACCGGTCCGAGCGCCGCCGCTACGCGATGCAGGACGGACAGGCGCTGGATGTGCCGCTGACCTGGACCGATGGCGCGGGTCGTCAGGTCACCAAGATCTATCGTTTCGAGCCCGGTCGTTACGTCATCGGTCTGGACTATGCGGTGAGCAACGCCACCGAGGCGCCCTGGGCGGTCAGTGCCTACGGCCAGGTGTGGCGGACCCAGGCCGATACCGAGGGCGGCACACCCTTTGTCCGCCAGTTCGACGGTGCCACCTGGTACGAGCAGAAGCCCGGTGAGACGAAGTACCGCTTCCGCAAGGCCGACTTCGAGAAGATCGAGGAAGAACCGCTGGATGTCACCCAGACGGGTGGCTGGGCCGGGATGATGGAGCACTATTTCATCGCCGCGGTGATCCCGCCGGCCGAGCAGACCGTGCGACTGGTGACCAAGCCGTCCTCGTCCACCGGCTATCTGGCCCAGCTGATCGGCGAGAAAACCGAGGTCGCCGCCGGCGGCAGCGAGACGCTGACGCAGCGGCTCTACATCGGTCCGAAGCTGCAGAAACGGATGCAGGATGTCGCGCCCGGCCTGCAGCTGTCCGTCGACTACGGTTTGCTGACACCCCTGTCGGAACCGCTGTTCTGGATCATGGACAAGGTCCACAGCGTCGTCCTGAACTGGGGACTGACGATCATCCTGGTCACGCTCGCGATCAAGCTCGCGTTCTTCAAGCTGTCGGAAGCCCAGTACCGGTCGATGGCCAAGATGCGCAAGTTCGCGCCGCGCATCCAGTCGATCAAGGACCGCTACGGCGATGATCGCCAGAAGATGCAGCAGGCGATGATGGACCTGTACAAGAAGGAGGGCTTCAACCCCTTCGCCGGCTGCTGGCCGATGCTCGTGCAGTTTCCGGTGTTCATCGCGCTGTACTGGGTGCTGCTGGAATCCGTGGAACTGCGGCAGGCGCCCTTCTTCCTTTGGATCCAGGATCTCTCGGCCCCCGATCCCTACTTCGTGCTCCCCGTGCTGTTCGGGATCTCGATGTACTTCCAGCAGAAGTTGTCCGGTCAGGCGATGACCATGGACCCGATGCAGCAGAAGATCATGAGCGCGATGCCGATCGGTCTGGCCGCATTCTTCACCTTCTTCCCCTCCGGACTGGTGCTGTACTGGTTCGTGTCCAACCTCGTTGGCATCGCCCAGCAGTGGTACATCTACCGCAAGCTGGAAACCGAGGGGCTTGGCCGGAAATAGTGCGAGCATTGCTCGCGCCCGGCCGGTGGACGGTAGGGGGCTGCGAGTGCAGGGATGGGATGCACGAGAAGGGCTGGTGTCCGGTGAAGTCACGTCGACGCGACCGCATCCGCCCTGCAAACCACGTCCCCACCCCATAATGGCGAGCCGTGACCACAACGCCGCCACCCCCGATGTCCGATCACGTTGACACCATCGCCGCCATCGCGACCCCGCCCGGTCGTGGCGGCGTCGGCGTGATCCGCATCTCCGGTCCGGCGGTTTCCACGGTCGCGACAACCTTGCTCGGAGGTCTGCCGGAACCCCGCCGCGCGGTGTATCGGGAATTCCGGTCCCCTGACGGTTCGGTGCTCGACAGCGGGCTCGCCATCCACTTTCGCGCGCCGGCGTCCTACACCGGCGAGGACGTGCTCGAACTGCAGGGTCATGGCGGTCCGGTGGTGCTGGATGCGCTGCTGGCCTGCGTGCTGAATCTGGGCTGCCGTGCGGCCGCGCCCGGAGAGTTCACCCGGCGCGCCTACGACAACAACAAGCTCGACCTGACCCAGGCCGAAGCGGTGGCTGACCTGATCGACGCCGAGAGCGTCGCGGCCGCCAGGGCGGCCCAGCGGTCATTGACCGGCGCGTTTTCCCGACGGATCGAGGACTTATGCCGCGAGCTGCTGGAGCTGCGGACCTGGGTGGAGGCGTCGATCGACTTCGCCGATGAGGACATTGATTTTCTCGCCGACGGCGAAGTCGCGGCGCGGCTGGACCGACTGACCGGGCATTTGTTCGATCTGCAACGACGGACCCGGCATGGTCGTGCCCTGTCCGAGGGTCTGCGCGTGGCTATTCTCGGGGCGCCCAACGTCGGCAAATCGAGCTTGCTCAATCAGCTCGCGGGCCAGGACGCGGCGATTGTCACCGATGTCGCGGGCACGACGCGTGACGTGCTGCGCGAACGCATCGTGTTGGGCGACCTGCCGATCCTGCTGCTCGACACCGCGGGCATTCGCGAAACCGACGATCCGGTCGAGCGAATCGGTGTCGGCCGTGCCTGGGCCGCGGTTGATGATGCCGATCTGGTGCTGATGTTGCGCGTCGACGGCGAACCGGATCCGGCCAAGACCGATCCCGTGTTCGCAGTACTCGCTGGTGACCCGCGAGTGATTCCGGTGCACAACAAGTGCGATCGGTCCGGTGCGGCGGCAGGCGCGCGCGAGGATGGCTCGGTGGCGATTTCGGCGCTCAACGGCGCGGGCATCGAGGATTTGATCGCGGTCATCCGCGAGCGCTCCGGTCTTCAGGCCAACCTGGCTGGCGAGTTCAGCGCGCGGCGGCGGCATCTGGACGCGATCGAACGCGCGTCGGCCGTGCTGCAACGGGCGGGCGAGCAACTCCACGTGCATGGCGCGCCGGAACTGCTGGCCGAGGATTTGTCGGAAGCCAACCGGATTCTCGGCGAGATCAATGGTCCGGTGGACACCGAAACACTGCTGGGCGAGATCTTCTCGAGCTTTTGCGTTGGCAAGTAGCGGCGACGCGACCTAGTCGACCCGGCGCGGCTCCAGTCCCTCGGTGCGCATCAGCGCCAGCAGACCATGTTCCCCCGGCAGATGCGCGGCGCCGACCACGACCAGCACGTTGCTCGCGCCGTCCAGCAACGCCGACAGTTCACTGACCCAGCGCTGGTTGCGATTCGCCAGCAGCCGTTCGTAGGCAGCCGGCTGCTCGGTGCGCATGGTCTCGACCAGCTCGGCCATGGCATCCAGGTCGCCGGTTCGCCAGGCCGTGTACACGGTATTCGGCAAATCGTCGTACGCGTCGAACTGGCTCAGTGTTGCCGCCAGCGTCGTTGTGCTGTCGACACCGTTGTCACCCAGCCCCACCAGCAGACTCATGTGCTCGTCCACGGTTTCCAGACCGAGAATCGGCTTTTCATCGGCGATCGCCCGCTGGCTGAAGTGCTGGTCCAGCCCGTACTCGGGACGAAAGCCCGCCTGCTGGTAGGCGGAGAGCTCCAGCATCAGGCCCACGAACCAGGGCTTGAGGCTGTCCAGGCTGAACAGCGGCAGACCCAGGCGTTCGGCCTGGCGGCGCACATCCTCGTACAGCGCGTCGCCGATCCGCTCGCGTAGCGTCGCATCGGTGTCGGCCTGGGCGGCGGCAAGCAGCATGGTCTGGTTGGTCGGCGACTCGAGCTGCTTGAGATCCGCCTCCAGCACCAGCCGTTCGGTATCGGCGTAAGCCTGCTCCAGCGCCGGGTCCAGCGGATAGGCGCTCTCGGGCAGCAAATGCAGCGAACCGGCCAGATAAAGCTTCGAGTCGCTGTCCTCGATCACCCATAACAACGGCGCCGCATGGACGCTGCCAACGACGATCAGCGCCAGCATCGCGATCCAGCCGCGGGCACGGATCAGCAGGCGGCGGTTCATGAACTCACCTGGCCGACGAGCCAGCCGGCGGCGGCATCGCTCTCGGGACGTTCATCGATGCGCAGTGACGCGAAATCGAACAGCGAACGGTCCGCGAGCTGCGAGGGCGCGATGTTGCCCATGGCCTTGAAGATGGTCTCCACCCGGCCGGGAGACAGCCGATCCCATTGCTGGAGCATCTGCTTGATCGCCACGCGTTGCAGATTGTCCTGCGAGCCGCAGAGATTGCAGGGGATGATCGGAAACGCCTTGTCCTCGGCGTATTCCGCCAGGTCCTTCTCGCGGCAGTAGGCCAGCGGCCGGATCACCACGTGATCGCCCTTGTCCGACTTCAGCTTCGGCGGCATCGACGCCATGCGTCCGCCGTGGAACAGGTTCAGGAACAGGGTTTCCACCATGTCGTCCATGTGGTGACCCAGCGCGATCTTGGTGAAGCCGTGTTCCTGGGCGTAGGTGTAAAGCGCCCCGCGACGCAGTCGCGAGCAGAGACTGCAATAGGTCTTGCCCTCCGGAATCACCCGCGTGACCACCGAGTAGGTGTCCTGCTCCAGAATCTCGAACGGCATGTCGATGCCGCGCAGGTAGTCGGGCAGCACATGCTCCGGAAACCCGGGCTGCTTCTGGTCAAGGTTCACCGCGAACAGTTCGAAGTCCACCGGTGCGGCCGCCTGCAGCGAGCGCAGGATTTCCAGCATGGCGTAGGAATCCTTGCCACCGGACAGCGCGACCATGACCCGGTCGCCGGCCTCGATCATGTTGAAGTCTTCAATGGCCTGGCCGACCTGGCGGCGCAGGCGCTTGGCGCGCTTGTCGGCCTCGCGCTTGTCGCGGCGGGGGTCGGTGGTGGTCACGGTCTCGTTCATCCGCGCATTATAGGTTTGGCGGCCGCTTAACCGGAGATGATCCACCGAACGGCAGTGGCGGCCCGTCAGTCGAGCAGCGTCAGGATGTCCGACACCGGCTTGCGGTCGATGGCCGGCACGCGCACGGCGTCGGCGGGATAGCCGGTGACCAGCAGCACGAACGGACGTTCATGTTTTGGGCGGCCGAGCACATCCGTCAGAAAGCCCATCGGGCTGGGTGTGTGGGTCAGTGTCGCCAGCCCGGCCTGGTGCAGCGCCGTGATCAATATGCCGGTGGCGATGCCGACGGAGTCGATGGCGTAGTAGGTCTTTTGCCGCTGGCCCTGCTCGTCCACGCGGTGGCGCTCGTAGAACACGGCGATCAGCCAGGGCGCGGTTTCCAGAAACGGCTTGTCGGCGTTGGTGCCCAGCGGCGCCAGCGCGTCCAGCCAGTCTTCCGGTGCGCGGTGTTCGTAGAACGCGCGTTCCTCGGCCTCGGCCGCCTGGCGGATGCGACGCTTGAGGTCGGGGTTGGCGATGGCGACGAAATGCCAGGGCTGCTGGTTCGCGCCGCTGGGTGCCGATCCGGCCGCGCGGACCGCGTGTTCGATCACCGCCCGCGGAACGGAGCGATCGGAATAGTCGCGAACGGTCCGGCGCCGTGACAGGACATCCGCGAACGCCCGGGCGCGTTCCACCAGATCCTCCGGCTCGCGATGCACGAAGCCGTCCAGCGGTACGGTGCCGTGATCCGCTTTGTTCACGTCGCCCGGGCCGGCGTGACCCGTCGCCACCACGCCCGGATCGGCGTGTCCTGCGTCGGTTCGTCGGGCACGCAAAGGGCCAGCAGCAACGAGATCGTCGCCATCATTGCCCCGAGGATGAAGACCCACTCCGGCGCCGCCAGCCAGATCAGGCCGAAGCTGGCCGGGATCACCACCGCGGCGATGTGATTGATGGTGAAGTTCACGCCCGCGGTGCCGGCGATGTCACCGGGATCGGCGATCTTCTGGAAATAGGTCTTCTGCGCGATGGCCATGGCGAAGAAGATGTGGTCGACGACGAAAAGCGTGGCGGCCAGCGCGCCGCTGTTCACGATTGCATAGCCCAGAAACACCGCGATCAGACCCACGTACTCGATGACCAGGATGCGGCGTTCGCCGAACCGGCCAACCCAGCGACCAATCGTCGGTGCGACCAGCCAGCTGACGCCGTGGTTGATCAGGTACAGCGCGGCGATGGCCGAGGCGGAATAGTCGAAGCGCTGCACCAGCAGGAAGCTGGCGAAGACCATGAAGATCTGCCGCCGCGCGCCGGCGAGGAAGGTCAGCGCGTAGTAAAGCCCGTAGCGGCGCCGCAGGATCAGTTGCTTGCGCTGCGGGTTCGGCGCCTCGAAGGTCGGAAACGCCACCGCCATGAAGATCATCAGCGCCAGGCAGGCCAGCCCGCTGGTCGCGTAGACGACCGTGTAACCGGCGTCGAACACTTCCAGCAGCACCCAGACCACGCCGTAGGAGATCAGCGAGGTCAGCGCCGCCACCGAGATCAGCTGGCCGAGCACGGCCGGCGCCTCGTTCTTGCTCAGCCATTGCAGGGACAGCGATTGCTTCAGGGTTTCCAGATAGTGGAAACCCACCGACATGATGAAGGTGGTGATCAGCAACCCGGTGGTGGTGGCGAACAGGCCGGTCACGGCCACGGCGCCGCCGAGCAGCGCGATCGACAGCAGCGCCAGCCGCTGCTCCGACACCACCGCCAGCAGGAATACCGCGGTGAAGGCGAGAAAGCCGGGAACCTCGCGGATGGACTGCAACAGCCCGATGTCGCCGCCGTCGAACGCCGCCATCTCGATGGCGAAATTGTTCAGCAACGCGTTCCACGTCGCATAGCCCAGCGGCAAGGCGACGGCCATCAGCATCAGGAACAGCCGGGGTGTGCGCCAGTCGGTGGCTGAACTCATGAAACTTGGCAGCGGGGTGCGCGGCGCGCAATCATGTCATGCATTGTCAGTCATGCGGGGACGAACCGATGGATGTTTTCACCATGGTCGCGATCATCGTGGTCTTCGGCACCACGACCGGGGTCATCACCACCTACCTCAAGGGTCGGCAGCAACGCCCGCCGGAGGAGCTGGTCGAGCGAATCCAGAAGCTGGAGCGCCGGGTCGGTGAACTGGAGGACGCGGTGACCAACGAGGAGCGCGAACTGCGCCGCCGTTTCGCCGAGCTCGACGCCGCAAGCTGATCCGGTCTCATCCGGCACCGATGGCCGCCTCCATGCGAGCGGTCATCGCCGCATCGAACCCCACCAGCCGGACCCGGGACGGAAACGTCTGCTGGTCCAGCCAGTCCCCGCACTCCCGCACCGCGATGCTCAACGCGGCGTCGACGGGATAGCCGTAGACACCGCAGGAGATCGCCGGAAACGCCACCGTGTCGAAACCATGCTGGGCGGCGATCCGCAGGCTGTTGCGGTAGCAGCCCGCCAGCAGCGACGGTTCGTCGGCGTCGCCTCCCGACCAGACCGGTCCCACCGTGTGAATCACCCAGGCCGCGGGCAACCGATAGCCGCGCGTGATCTTCGCCTGCCCGGTCTCGCATCCGCCCAGGCCGCGGCATTCGGCCAGCAGTTCCGGACCGGCGGCGCGATGAATCGCACCGTCCACGCCACCGCCACCGAGCAGGCTGCGGTTGGCGGCGTTGACGATGGCGTCGACCTTCAGCGTGGTGATGTCCGCGTGGATCGCGGAGAGGCGATTCACGGTTTGAACAACGCCTGTCCGGCGACGGCGTCAGCGACCCGGGCGATGTTCGCGCCATGCGCGGTCATGATGCCGAGCTGTACCTCCGAGACCTCCAGCGGTTCCATCGTGTCCTTGCTGTGGACGCGGGCGTAAGGCCCCCACTGCAGGCCGCCGTCGGCGTAGTTCTCGGTGTTCTTCGGCAACGGGACCAGCACCATGCCCAGTTCCGCCAGGTTGTTCAGCAGGGCCAGCAGCGTCAGTTCGATGCCGCCACCCGCGCTGCCGAAACCACTGCCGGTGCCGAATACCGCGCCAACCTTGCCGATGCCGGCGTTCTTCATCCACAGCCCCGAGCATTGCTGGTCGATGAACTGCTTGATCTTCCAGTCGGGCGAGCCCATGTGCACGGGTGAGCCCAGCACCAGCGCGTCGGCCGCCTCGATGTCCTCGCCGGTGGCATCACCGGCATCCTTGACGATGGCGGTGCCGCCGGTGGACTCCACGCCCCTGGCCAGCGCTTCCGCGCAGACCTTGGTGTGGTCGTAGTCAGTGGCGTAGACGATCAGTACCTTGCTCATGGCCGGACTCCTTGTCAGCGGAAAATCTACGCTATGCCAAAAGCGCGGCCCTTGGAACCGATCTCGGGTGAAGGTTTCCGGGCGCTTCGTTGAGAATTTCTGAAGTCCCCGCCCGGACGCGGGGGAACCGACCGTCTGCTCGATCGGGACCGTCACGATTCGCCAACGGGGCCTGTGATACGGTGAACCCTCTTTTTCTACAGGATTCACCGTGCAGATTGCCGAAAACACCGTCGCCAGCTTCCACTACATTCTGAAGACCCCGGAGGGTGAAGTGCTGGAGTCCTCCCGTGAAGCCGAACCGATGGCCTACCTTCATGGCACGGGCGGCATCATCGCCGGACTGGAAGAAGAGATGGCCGGCAAGGCCGCGGGTGACCGCTTCGAGGCGACCATCCCGCCGGAGAAGGCCTATGGTCCCCATGATCCCGCGCGGGTGCAGCAGGTACCGCTGGAAGCATTCCAGGGCGTCGACAAGGTCGAGCCCGGCATGATGTTCCGCGCCTCCACCGAGCAGGGCGACATCCCGGTGCGGATCGCCGCGGTCGAGGGCGACACCGTGACCGTGGACGCCAACCACCAGATGGCTGGTCAGACGCTGGTGTTCGACATCGAAATCACCGAGGTGCGTGAAGCCACGCCGCAGGAAATGCAGCATGGCCACGCCCATGCCGACGGTCACGACCACTAGGGTTTACGCCGAAGGCGAAGACATCACCGGGCCCGTCGCCAACTGTCGGCGGCCCGGTTGATCGAATGACCGCCGGGCCTTGAGCCCGAACAGGCGAAGCCCGGATGCTGTCCGACGACGCGCCGAATCCCCAGCCCGTGATCGACCGTTTCCTGGTCAAGAAGCTGGGCCGGGAGTTTCTCGTCAAGGTCAGCGACATCGACTGGATCGAGTCCGCGGGCAACTACATCACGCTGCACGTTGGCGACATTCGCGTGCATGACACGGGGGACGGCGAGCTGCGGCTGCGATCGGGGGCGCGGGTGCCGGTGAGCAGACGCTACCGAGCGGTGCTGCGGGACCGCCTGCTGTGATTCACCCCGGCATCGGGCCGCCGGATGGTCTACTCTCGCGGCATCTGACAGGGAGACCCGCCATGCATCGCATCACCGTTTTCATCGCCGGCCTGCTGGTCGGTGGCTACGCGTTCGCCGGTCCGACACTGCCCGAGGTCATCGCGTCGGATCATCGGACCGAGGCCTACGTGGCCAGGGATGCCGCCCGACATCCCGCCGAGGCCCTCGCGTTTTTTGGCGTGCAGCCCGATCACACGGTGGCCGAGTTCTGGCCGTCGGCCGGTTACTGGACCGAGATTCTCGCGCCCTATCTCGCTGAGGATGGTCAGTACATCGCGGCCGCCTACGATGTGGGTCCGCGAGACGGGCCCAGCTACCGCCGCCGCCTGCACGGTCAGCTGCTGGGCAAGCTGAGCGACAAGAAGCGCTATGGCAAGACCATCATCGCGACCTCCGACGTCGGCGACTGGACCTTCGCCGAGCCGGGTACCGTCGATGTCGTGCTGACGTTCCGCAACGTGCACAACCTTTGGTGGGACGATCAGGCGATGGATTTCTTCCTCGCGGCGCATGCGGCGCTGAAGTCCGGCGGCGTGATGGGCGTCGTCGACCATCGCGCGCCGGCCGGTGCCGATCTCGAGGCACTGAAGTCCGGCCACACCGGTTACATCACCGAGGCCGAAGTGATCCGGATGGCGCGTAACGCCGGTTTCAAGCTGGCGGCGAAAAGCGAGATCAACGCCAACCCGAAGGACGACACCGATCATCCCAAGGGCGTGTGGACGCTGCCGCCCTCCTTCGCGCTGGGCGACACCGATCGCGAGACCTACGCCGCCATCGGCGAGTCCGATCGCATGACGCTGAAGTTCGTCAAACCCTGATGGATTACGACCTGGTCATCTTCGACTGCGACGGTGTGCTCGTCGATTCCGAGCGCATCACCAATCGCGTGTTCTGCGAGATGCTGGGCGAACTGGGGCTGGAACTGACGCTGGAGGCGATGTTCCAGAAGTTCGTCGGCCAGGCCATGGACCGCTGCCTGCACATCATCCACCAGGAACTCGGCCGCCCGGCGCCGGAGGACTTCGTCCCGGAACTGCGCCGCCGCGCCGCGATGGCGCTGCTGGAGGAGGTCACGCCCGTGGAAGGCGTGGTCGACGTGCTCGACCGGCTGCCGGTGCCTGCCTGTGTCGCCTCCGCCGGCGAGCACGCCAAGATGCAGCTGACCCTGGGCAAGACCGGCCTGTGGCCCCGGTTCGAGGGCCGCATCTTCAGCGCCGATGACGTGGAGCGGTCCAAGCCCGCGCCGGACGTCTACCTGCTGGCCGCCGAGACCATGGGCGTCGCGCCGGAGCGCTGCGCGGTCATCGAGGATTCGGCGGCTGGGGTCATGGCCGGCGTCGCGGCGGGCATGACCGTGTTCGCCTACACGGCCGACGTACCGACCGACCGCCTGCGCGCCGCCGGCGCCCACCATCTCTTCGAACGCATGCATGACCTGCCGGCCTTGCTGGGATTGAACACCAGCACGCCGATCACCGCGCCCGTGGCCTAGTCCGGGGGCAGCAACAGGTCCGGAGCGTCCACGCGCCAGCCGAAGCGGCCCAGGTCCACGCGGCCGTTTCGAACCATCACGCTTTCGGCCCGCAGCCGCTGCGCCTGTTCCGCGTGGTGGGGATGATCGGGCGGAAACGCGATGCGGCCGTCGGCGCGGAGAATCCGGTGCCAGGGCACGGTCTCGTCGTCGGCGCCGCGCAGTGCGGCCACGGCCAGCCGCGCTCCACGCGGAAACCCCGCATGCATCGCCAGCCGGCCGTAGCTTGTCACCCGGCCCGGCGGGATCGCGCGTGCGGTGGCGAGAATGCGCTCCAGCTTGTCGATCATGCGGATACGCCGTGGGAAGATGAGCCACTTTTACCAGTTCGCGTGCGGTGACGCGCTGGCAACATGAATTTCGTGTGAATCCGGCCATCGGGCTTCTGGGGAGCAGACATGCGATCGATTCTTCGTGTCGCGCGAGCAGGCGCAATGTTGACCGTGGCCGCGATGGTCGTGGCCTGTGGATCCTCCGGGTCCTCGTCCGGCGGCCCGGTTGATGTCGGCGAGCCGCCGGTTTCCAAGTATGACCTTGCCAACGGCTGCTACCTGCTGCGGGCCGACAACCAGTACATCGGCCGCGACGGCACGGCGTTCGTCACTACCGCCGATGCGGCCGGGGCCGAACATTTCTTCATGCGCGCCGCCGGTCTGGGCCGGTACCTGTTCTATACCGCCGATGAAACGCTGCTGACGGCGAGCGGGTCGTCGATCAGCGCGGACACCTCACCGGCCGACGGCTCGGACTGGACGGTCGATGGCGGCAGTGGCCGATTCACGGCGACTACGCTGGAGCGGTCGCTGATGGTGGACGAGACCGGAACCCTGGTCCCGGGCGACACGCCGGCCCAGCTCAGCTTCGAGCCGACCACCGGCTGCACGCCCTATCCGTCCATGCCCGTCAATGTCGTCGGTGACACGTTCACGGGGCCGGCCGCTGGCGAGCCGGTCATCGGTTTCGCCGAGGTGCATGCCCACATGGGCATGGGGTCCGAGTTGTCCGATGGCAGCGGTGATGTCGGGCCATCCGCCGGCGGCGTCATGTACGGCCAGGCGATCAACCGCTTCGGTGCGCCCGAGGCGCTGAAGAACTGCGTTCTGATGCACGGCCCCAACGGCATTCTTAGCGCGGAGAACATCCTGCTGGATGCCGATCCGTTGCAGACTCACGACACCCAGGGCTGGCCGTCATTCATCGACTGGCCGAAGCAGGATTCCTTCCTCCACCAGCAGATGTACTACCGCTGGGTGGAGCGCGCCTACATGGCCGGGCTGCGGGTCATGGTGGTTCACGGCACGACCATCGAGGCGCTTTGCAACCTCGCTCGCGCCACTTACGGCGACAAGACCGCCGAATGCGTGGACATGGAAACCGGCACGCAGCAGGTCGCCTTCCTCTACGACATCGAGCAGTACATCGATGCCCAGGAAGGCGGTCCCGGCAAGGGCTGGTTCCGCATCGTCAAGACGCCGGCCGAGGCGCGTGAAATCATCGCCGACGGCAAGCTCGCGGTGATCCTGGGCCTGGAGTTCTCGAACATCTTCCACTGTCGCCTGACCTACAACCTCGACGGCAGCGAGAACAGCGACTGCACCCGTGAGGACATCGATCGCGAGATCGACGAGGCCTGGGATCTGGGCGTGCGTCAGGTCTTTCCGTTCCACGACGTGGACAGCGCCCTCGGCGGCGCCGGCATCTTCAGTTCGGTGCTGAACTACGTCGGCTTTCTGGACACCCGCGGCTTCTGGAAGACTTACGACTGCCCGGACGGCGGTGAGGGCGACACCTATTTCTACAACGCCGGCGCGGAGCTGGAAACCGGCGCGATCACCCAGTTCGGTGATCCCGTCACCCAGCTGCTGATGGACCTGACCCAGGGCCAGTTGCCGATCTATCCGCCGGGGCGCCAGTGCAACGCCAGGACGGTGACCGAGCTGGGCGAGTACGCCATCGACAAGATCATGAAGAAGGGCTTCGTGCTCGACATCGATCACGCCGAGCTTCTGAGCAAGCAGTACATGCTCGACAAGGGTGCGGCGCTGACGCCGAACTACCCCATGGTGTCCGGTCACGGTGGTCAGGGCGGCATCTCCAACGCCCAGGCCGAGCAGATCATCCGCCAGGGCGGCATCATCTATCCGGCGTTGCCCAACGGCGCGGACTTCGTCGAGTTCCTGGATCAGATCAAGCCGATCTGGGAGGCCTCCGGTACCGACCGGCCGTTGTCGGTTGGCTATGGCGCCGATGCCAACGGCTTGCGCACACTGCCGAGATCACGCGGTGCCGGCGCCGAGCCCATCGAGTATCCGTTCACCCTGTTCAGCGGAGATGGCTGGGGCCCGCAGTTCGCCGCCGCCGGCATCCGGCCGGTGCAGGTCGATGCCCTGTCCATTCCGGGTGGCAAGACCTGGATCATGGACGAGGAAGGCATGTCCAACTACGGTCTGGTCGCCGACATTGTTGAAGGGATTCGCATCGAGGGTGGACAGGACGCCGTCACCGCGTTGTACAACTCCGCCGAAACCTACCTGCAGCTCTGGGAGCAGACGCTGGTGGCCTCGGAATCGGCGCGCCAGCAGCCGTCGGAGTAGCGTTCGTCGGAGAATTCCGGTCGTGAGCTTCGCCGTCGGATGCTGAGCCGGCCAACACGCGCCGCCCGGGCGGGTCTTGGGCTGATCCTGTGCCTGCCGACCGTCGTCGCCGCGCACGGGTTCGGCCGCCTGTACAACCTGCCGGTCCCGTTCTGGCTATATGCCTGGGGCGCCACCGCGGTGCTAGTGGTGTCCTTTCTGATCGCGCTGTATTTCGTCGCCGTGCCCACGGTCGGATCGATGCGGCCGGCCCGCGATTTGACCGGGACCGTTTGGGCGCGCGGCCTGCGCCGTGCCCGCCCCGTCCTGCAAGGGTTCAGCGTGGCGCTGCTGCTGCTGACGATCGCCACGGCACTGGTTGGCAACCGTGATCCGTACCGTAACTTCAGCATGACGTTCTTCTGGGTCGTGATCGTGCTGGGGCTGACCTATGTCACGGCATTGATCGGCAACGTGTACGCCGTGCTGAACCCCTGGCGCGGGCTCGCGGCCGCACTGGGCCGCGGCTGGCCGGAGTTTGTGCGCGGGCGCGTCACCTACCACGAGCGGCTGGGCGACTGGCCGGCGCTGGTGCTGCTGCTCGGTTTCATCTGGTTCGAGCTGTTCGGCCGTGGCGTGCCGCGCCAGCTTGGCGGGTTGCTGCTGGCGTATACGGGGATCAACGTGCTTGGCGTCTGGCTGGTCGGAGTCCGGGCCTGGTTCGGCCATTGCGAGTTCTTCTCGGTGTACTTCCGCCACATCGGTCGCATGGCGCCGCTGGCGTTTCGGCGCGGCAATGGCGGGCAGCCGTCGCGCCTGCTGGGTCGCACGCCGCTGTCGGGTCTGGTGGACGAACGGCCGGAGCGGCTGAGCACCGTGGTGTTCATCATGGCGATGCTGTCGACCACCGCGTTCGACGGGCTGCGCGCCACCCAGTTCTGGGTGCGATTGTTCTGGAACGACCCGACCGGTTGGGTCGAGCAGCTGATCGGTACCCGTCCGATCGAGAACATCCTGCTGGCGCGTCAGTGGTACATCGGCTGGGAGACGCTTTGTCTGATCGCGTCACCGTTCATCTACTTCGGGGTCTACATGCTCTGCATCGCCGTGGCCAGGGCACTGACGCGCAGCGACCGCGGCCTGAGGGATCTGGCGCTGGATTTCGCCTACCCGCTGCTGCCGATCGCGCTGGTCTACCACATGACCCACTACGCCACCCTGCTGCTCACGCAGGGTCTGAAGATCGTCAGCCTGCTGTCCGACCCCTTCGGCTGGGGCTGGAACCTGTTCGGAACCGCGATGAAGCTCAGGGCGCCGTTTCTGCCGGACATGGCCTGGGTCTGGCACACGCAGGTCGCACTGATCCTGATCGGTCACGTGCTGGGGGTTTACGTCTCCCACCGTGTCGCCGTACGGGTGTTTCGCTCGCGCCGCGATGCCGCCGTCAGCCAGCTCGCGCTGCTGGTGTTGATGGTGATGCTCACCATCGCCGGGCTGTGGATTATCGCCCAGCCGCTGACCGTGGAACGGATGACCTGAAATTTGTTGCTCCGGTGTTGTAAGAAATCCGTCGGAGGACGGGACTATCACCGTAAATCCTCTGGAGCAATGCGATGGAATCGGTGGAATTGATCGTCAAGTTTCTGATGCTGGGTGGTTTCATCACGTTGATGATGTGGCTGGACCGCCGCTTCGACTGGCGTATCGATGACTGGGCCTGCGGGATGGGCCGCGACAACCGGGACGACAGCGAGACCACGGCATTGCGCGAGCGCATCGCGTCGCTGGAGGCCGTGGTCGCCGACCGCGACTGGCAGCTGGATCAGGAATTCGACGCCCTGCAGCGCCGCAGCACCGGGTCGGCCTAAGGAGCTTCCTTCAGGCGTTGCGTCAGCGCGCCGATGAGAATGGACCGACAGCCGGCGATCACGCTCTCCTCCGGCTGGCGGTAGCCGCCCATGGCCCAGGCGCCGGCCGCGTAGATCACCGCTCCGATCAGCGACTGACCGAATATGGCGTTGTCCTCGTTCGGTTCGGCGAGGCTGGGTTCCAGCGATGCCGTCGCGGCCATGAGCAGCCCGGCAAACTCCACAACGGTTCGCATGTAGAGCGCCGTGATCTCGTCGCTGACGCCCAGCACCTCCGAGATCATGATGCGGGCGTTACGCGGATCACGCATGAAGCGGAAAAACGCCCGAAGTCCTGCCTCGCTGCGGGCCTCGATGCTGGCGTCGGTACCGTCCATCGCCGTGACCAGGGCCTGTTTCAGTTGCTCGCTGACCTGCGAGTAAACCGCCAGCAGCAGGCCCTCCGTGCTGCCGAACAGCTGATAGAAGTATCGGTCGGTATACCCCGCATGCTTGCACACGGCCCGGACCGTCGCGGCCCGGTAGCCCTCGGTGCCGATCAACTCGAAACCGGCATCCACGAACGCCTTGCGCCGTTCGGCCATGCGGTCTTCGTGACTTTGTCCCCCGTAGACCCGGCGGGGGCGGGCTGCTGCATTCATCATCACATTTGACGACACTTGTCCTCAGAAGTAAAGTGACGACATTCGTCTTCACATAGCGGGTTTTCGATGAAACAGTTCAAGGGCAAGGTCGCCGCCATCACCGGCGCGGGTTCGGGTATTGGTCGTGCGCTGGCACTCAACCTGGCACGGGCAGGCGTTGATCTGGCGCTCAGCGATATCAACGCCGAAAACCTGCTGGAAACGGCCAGGCTCGCGGAGGCCGCCGGTGCGACCGTGACGACCACGACGCTGGATGTCGCCGATCGGGACGCGGTGTTTGCCTGGGCCGAGGACATCGTCGCAAACCATGGTCGCGTCAACCTGTTGTTCAACAACGCCGGCGTCGCGCATGCCGCCGCGGCGGAAACCGCATCGCTGGACGACTTCCAGTGGCTGATGAACATCAACTTCTGGGGCGTCGTTCACGGCACGCAGGCCTTTCTGCCGCATCTGCGCGCATCCGGTGAGGGTCACATCGTCAATCTGTCCAGCCTGTTCGGGCTGGTGGGCATGCCCACCCAGGCGACCTACTGCGCCGCCAAGTTCGCGGTTCGCGGGTACACCGAGACGCTGCGCATGGAACTGGACATGGAAGGCGCACCGGTGAGCGCGACCTGTGTTCATCCGGGTGGTGTGGCGACCGGAATCAATCAGTCCGGTCGCATCGACGACAGCGTGACCCGCCTGACCGGCGACTCGGTCGAGTCCCACAAGCGCATGGCCGAGAAGATGATTCAGACCACCACGCCGGATCGCGCGGCCGAGATCATTCTGAACGCGGTCAAGCGCAACGCCCGCCGCGTGGTGGTAGGCCCGGACGCCCGGGCCCTGGACAAGATCGCCCGCCTGCTGGGGTCCGGCTACCAGTCGCTGATCCTGCGTCGGTACCCACGCAAGGACCCCGCGGCCGCCGTGTCCACGGAGAGCGCTCGTGGCATTTGACGGCAGCCAGTCCAGCGCGATGCGCGACCTCGATGTGCTGATCGTCGGTGCCGGCCTGTCCGGCATCGATGCCGCGTACCGGTTGCAGACCGAATGCCCGGACAAGACCTACGCCATCGTCGAGGCGCGTGACGCCATCGGCGGGACCTGGGATCTGTTCCGCTACCCGGGCATCCGCTCGGATTCGGACATGAGCACGCTGGGCTTTCCCTTCGAGCCCTGGGACAGCGATGTCAGCATCGCCGACGGCGAATCGATCCGCCGCTACATCCAGGACACCGCGGCCAAGTACGGCATCGACCGGAGCATCCGTTTCGGCCATCGCGTGACCAAGGCTGACTGGTGCTCCGAATCCTCGCGCTGGACGGTGACCTGCGCGACGGACGGAACCGAGCAGGTGTTCACCTGTCGCTTTCTCTATGCCTGTTCGGGTTACTACGACTACCAGGCCGGCTATCTGCCGAGTTTCCCGCATGTCGAGGACTACCAGGGTCTGCGGGTCCATCCGCAGCACTGGCCCGAGGACCTGGACATCACGGGCAAGCGCATCGTCGTCATCGGCAGCGGCGCCACGGCCATCACGCTGGTGCCGTCGCTGGTGGAGGACGCCGAGCACGTCACCATGCTTCAGCGCTCGCCGACCTTCGTCGTCAACCTGCCGCGTATCGACGCGATGGCGGGCAAGCTGCGTCGGTATCTGCCCAAGCGGACAGCCGGTTCGCTGACCCGCTGGAAGAACATCGCGCTGAGCATGTACTTCTATCAGTACGCGCGCCGGCGCCCGGATGACACGCGCTCCAAGCTGCTGCACTTCGCGCAGAAGCAGCTTGGCAGCGGGGTCGATGCGGCCACGCATTTCAATCCCAGCTACAAGCCCTGGGATCAGAGGCTCTGCATCGCTCCGGGCGGGGACTTGTTCCGCGCGCTGCGCAAGGGCCAGGCCTCCATCGTCACCGACCACATCGAGCGGTTCACGCCCACGGGCATCCGCACGCGATCCGGCCAGGACATCGAGGCCGACATTGTCGTGACCGCGACGGGTCTGGTGATCCAGCTGTTCGGCGGTGCATCGCTGAGCGTGGATGGCGAGCCAGTCAACACGGCCGACAAGCTGATCTACAAGGGCATGATGCTCGACGGCGTGCCGAACTTCGCCTTCGCCTTCGGCTATACCAATGCCTCGTGGACGCTGAAATGCGATCTGACCGCCCAGTATGTCTGCCGGCTGCTCAAGCGGATGGACAAGCGAGGCGCGAACGTTTGCCTGCCGGAGCGCGGGGAATCGGTCGAGCCGGAGCTGATGGTCGATCTGGACGCCGGTTATATCCAGCGCGCCCGGGGGGTGATGCCGCAGCAGGGCAGCGAGGCGCCCTGGCGCGTGCATCAGAACTACATTCTGGACCTTGCGGCGACACGGCTGAGCCGGATCGAGGACGGCACGATGCGGTTATATCCGGCGTCATCGGAGCGGAAAACGATGGCCGCGCCGACACGCGAGGTGGCCTGACACCGTGTGAGATCGGCGGCGGAGCGTGGCGTGACCTGATTCGTGGTCGCGTTACGATGCGGACCGCTCCATGGCGGTCGCTTGAATGCCCGAGTTCTATTCGCTGGTCAAAACGCTGCACGTCACCACCGTGCTCCTGTCGGGCGCGTTGTTCGTGCTCCGTGGGTTGCTGATGCTGGGCGATTCCGCCTGGAGCCGGCAACCCGGTCTGAAGCGCCTGACCTACGCCAACGACAGCGTGCTGCTTCTCGCCGGACTCGTGTTGATGTGGATCACGCGTCAATCGCCGATCACGTCGTCATGGCTGGCCGTGAAGCTCACATTGCTGCTGGTCTACATCGGTTTGGGAATCTGGGCGCTACGCAAGGGGCGCAGCCGGCGTCATCGTGCGACGTTCTTCGTCGCGGCGATTGCGACCTATCTGTTCATGCTGTCCATTGCTCTGACCCGGCACCCGCTTGGCGTGCTCTCACTACCCGGTTGGGTGTAGATCGGCCGGAACGCCGTGAGTTGACTCATCCAGAGCTGTCTTCGTCGGGCGCCTGCTCACGACGATGCTGATCCAGCCGATGTTTCGTCCGCTCCGACTGCGCGTCATCACGCTGCCGCTGTTCCTTCGTGCGCCCGAACCGGACCCGGTTCTCCGCCGCTTGGGTCGCGGCATCTTCACGTGCCTTGCGCTTGCGAAACTTGTTGAGGTTGCTGACCTTGCCCATTCGATGACCGGATGCACGCCAGGGGATACGCCGAGGCGGAACGCGCTCTGACCAGAGGTCGCAACCATCCGCGCCGCCAGGCGCAAGTCTACGAGGGTTTGGGGCCGGCGGCATGCCGGATGCCATCCCCCGCGGTGACGTTCGGGAACCGGGCCGCCTCGACTCCCCTTGGGAGAAATGACGGCATTTCCGCCGTTTTCGAGCGCCTCGCCGGATTTACTACCCAAAAGGTAGCAATCTGCGTGGCCTTGGTTCATGCTCGTGCCGTTCTGCACAGATCAAACCTTTAAATGCGGAATTGCACGGAAACCACCAACAACTGACGTGCGTTCCCGGAAAGTGGCGTCCACCGGATGGAGGCCAAGGGGTAGTTGCCGATGTCTGGGGATCCGGGTCACGGCCGAGAGTCGTCCGCCGACGGCGTTGACTACGCACGGCAACTCGACGATGTGCTGGCAGAGCTTCGGCGGTATCGGCGTGGCGTTCTGCGGGCCACTGGCGTGGTCGCGCTGTTCTTCGTGCTGACGGTGTGTCTCGCCCTGGTCGCCAGGACGCGGACGGCGGGCGCGCTGACCACGTCCACCGAAGTCGTCAATACCATGGGAAAGCAGCGCTGGCATGCGGCCGAACTGGGCTGGCGGCGCAAGTTTCGTGTCTGCGCGCCGCCCAGCGCCGCCTCGATGGATCGCCTTTCGTCCAGCGAGAGCGAGATGATGCAGGAATTGGTCACCGCGCAATCGACGATCGTGCAGCAGGGAAACCGTGCGGCACGCCTCCGGGAAGTCGCGAGTCTCACGGAAGGTCATGTCAATTTCCTGCTCCAGGAACCCGGCACCTGCTCGGCGGACTACCTGCAGGAAGTCGCGCGCCGCACCGATCAGCTAATCGCCGCCTATGACGCGCAGGTCGACACCGAGGTGGCGGCATACAAGGAGCAGATCGAGCACTTTCAGCTGACCGCAACCATCAACGCGCTGCTGACCATCTTCGGACTGACGGTGCTGATCCTGCTGGCCATCGTGCCCAGCAGACGGCGCTTCGCGGGAGCCATCGAACCTCTCAACAAGGTCGCGCAGCAACTCCAGCGCATGGCCGACAAGCTCCGGGCGCGCTCGCTGGAGGTCGAGGCGCTCCGGGGCGAGGTCGACGCCGCCGGCAACGCCAAGGACGCGTTCCTGGCGATGATGAGCCACGAGATCCGTACGCCAATGAATGGGATCGTGGCCACCGCGGACCTGCTCTCGCGGGAGCCCATGCCGGCCGAGGCGACACGGCTGGTGCACCTGATCCAGCGATCGGGCGAGTCGTTGCTGACGGTGATCAACGATGTCCTGGATTTCTCCAAAATCCAGTCCGGCCAGATGGCGCGGGAAGTCATCAGCTTTGATCTGGAATCACTGGTTCATGACCAGGTGGCGACCATGCAGGGTTTCGCCTCGCAGCGGCGCGTCGAGCTGCACAGCTTCGTGGCGCCGGAGCTGCCGGCGCTGGTCGGGGGGGATCTGGCCAAGATTCGCCAGATTCTGAGCAATCTGATCACCAACGCGATCAAGTTCTCGGCGGGTCAGCGGTATCAGGTTGGCATGGTGCTGGTCACCGTGGATTGCGGGGAGATGACCGACCAGACGGTGCCCGTGACCATTCACGTGCGCGATAACGGGATCGGGATGTCGCAGGAACAGCAGCAGCAACTGTTTCGTCCCTTTACCCAGCTGGACACCTCGACCAGTCGCCGATTCGGGGGTACCGGTCTCGGGCTGAGTATCGTGTCGCGCCTGGTCGAATTGCTGGGCGGCACCATTCGCGTGCAATCGACGCAGGGTGCCGGCAGCGTGTTCTCGGTGGCCCTGCCGCTGGCAACGGTGGACACCTCACCCGCGATTCCGCCGGAGTGCCGCCTGGACGGCGCCGCGGTGGCGATCGTGTCGATACGGGATACGCTGCTGGACTATGCATCACGTTATGTCGCCCACGCTGGTGGCGTGCCGGTGAATTGCGACTCGATACCGCGACTGCGATCGGCCCTGAACGCGCCGGCCGGCCCCCCCGTCAATCACGTGATCATCGACAGCGAATTGCCGAATCACGATCAGATTTTCGAATGGCTGCGCGACCGCTCCCCGTCGGACCCGAAGGGCATGGCCACGGTCGCGTTGCGTGTGCTCAGCGGCGAGGAGCCGCGGCGGGAGGACAACGGCGTGGTTGCCTGTCCGAGCAACCCGTTACGGCAGTCCACGCTGCTGTACGCGCTGGCCATCGCTGACGGTCGCATCAATGGCAGCGCGCCCGCTAAGGCGCATGCGGAAGCGCTGCCAGCATCGCGCCGCTCGCTGCTGACCCAGGACCAGGCCGAGGCCGCCGGCAGCCTGGTTCTGCTGGCGGAAGACAACAAGATCAATCAGGAAGTCATCGTGCGGCAGCTGGCCTCGCTCGGTTACACGGCGATCGTCGCCGATGACGGACAGAACGCGTACGAGATCTGGAGCCGGCGACGGATCGCGCTGCTGCTGACCGATCTGCACATGCCCAGGGTGGACGGATTCACGCTGACGACGATGATTCGGAGCGCCGAAGCCGGTGCGTCACGGCGTACGCCGATCATCGCGATCACCGCGGCGACGATATCCGGCGAGCGGGAGGCCTGCATCGACACGGGCATGGACGGCTTCGTGAGCAAGCCGGTTGCGATCGGCGCGCTGAAGCAGTTGATGGAAAAGTGGCTGCCGGGTGACACCGAGGATGAGCCGCCACCGATGGGCGACTCGCCGCCGCGGCAGCCGGCGCCGGGGAACGACACGGCGGCGCCGCCGGTCGTAGATGTCGCGGCCGCCAGGGCCGCGATCGGGGACGACCCGGTGTTTCATCGTCAGCTCTGCGAGAGCTACCTGAAGCAGCTCGAGTCCACGATCGATGAATTGCGGGCGGCGCTCACGCTCAAGCCACCCGATCCGAACACGATCAAGCAGGTTGCCCACGGCTCCAAATCGGCGGCCGCGAGCGTGGCGGCGATTCGTCTCCGTGACCTGCTCGAACAGATTGAACACGCCGCGGATGCCGGTGACATGGACCGTATCGGGCCACTGGTTGGGCAACTGCCGGAGGCGAAAGACCAATTGAAGGACTGGATAAGGACACAGTCATGACCAACGGCGTGGGCGGCCAGGGTTCGGCAAAGGCGTCAACGGGTGGCGTGCTGGTGGTGGAGGATAACGAGATCACCCAGCAGGTGCTGACGCGGGCGCTGCATGAAATCGGCGTGGACGAGGTGCGATGCTGCCTGAACGGGGCGGAAGCGCTGTCCGTGGTCGCGGATCATCCCGGTGACATCAACACCATTCTCTGCGATCTGAACATGCCCAACATGGACGGTCTGGAGTTCGTGCGCCGGCTGGCGGATCTCAGGTTCGCCGGGGGTGTGATCCTCGTGTCCGGAGAGCGCCGGGCGATTCTCGACACCGCGGGGCGGCTCGCCCGAAGCCACCGGCTGCATCTCCTGGGCGTATTGCAGAAGCCCGTGACGCAGGCCGATCTGAGGAGGATGTTCCGGCGGGCGGAGCAGGAGGCGCGTACGCCCAGGCACTTCGGTGCCCGTTCCAGCTTCCGGCCGACGGCGGACGATCTCAGACACGCGCTGGAGCAGGGTCATGTCTATCCCGTGTACCAGCCCAAGGTGCGGCTGGACGATCGCACGATCGGCGGTGTGGAGGCGTTGGCGCGCTGGAAACATCCAACCTACGGCCATGTCTCACCGGGCGTGTTCGTTCCGCTGGCCGAGGCGGCCGGCCTGATCAATGAACTGACGTTGGCGATCGTGTCGCAGGGCGTCGACGACATGGCCGACTGGGCGACGCGCGGTTATCGCGTGGATACCTCGTTCAACATGTCCATGCAGATACTCAACCTCGGTGATGGCGACGCGGGCGACGCGGTTGTCCGCAAGTTGCTGGACATTCTCGACAAGCAGCACATCCAGCCGGAAGCCGTTTACCTGGAGGTGACGGAGTCACGCATCGCCGCGGACGCCAAGGCCGCCATGGAGCTGCTCAGCCGGATTGCGCTGCGCGGGTTCAGCCTGTCCATCGACGATTTCGGCACCGGCTATTCCAACCTGCAGAAGCTGCAGGACCTGCCGTTCTCCGAACTCAAGCTCGACCGCTCCTTCGTGGTCGAGGCGATGGTCAGCGACCGGGGCCGGGCGATCCTGGAATCCACGGTGCATCTGGCCAAGCAGCTGGAGCTGACCATCACCGCCGAAGGCGTGGAAACCCAGGACCAGCTCGCGCTGGTCGAGGCGATTGGCTGCGATCTGGTCCAGGGGTTTTATTTCGCCCGTCCCATGGACAGCGACTCACTGATGACCTGGATGGACGGATGGTCGGCTCGAAGCCTCGCCAACCGCTGAAGTCCTACGCCGTGATGTCGCCCTCGCCCTGCCGGCTCACGAACTCGGCGATGCCGTCGACGCCGAAATCCTCGCTGCGGAGGGCTTCCAGCCGGAGTTGCAGCGATTGCCGGCGGCCAGCGGACGTCCGGATCACGTCGAGGATGACCGTCTCCTCGCGGCCGGTCAGCAAATCCTCGCAGGCGGCCGCGTAGTCGGCCAGGGGTTCGGTCTCAATCACCCGGTGCATGGATCGCCCTACCAGTGGGAAGCCGGTCGTATCGAGGCCGTAGACGTTGCTGGCCGCGGCATTGATCAGCACGACATGCCGCTCGGCATCAAGCACCACGCAGGGGATCGGCGCCTTCGCGACGGCAGCTTCCAGCCGGTCCCGGTAGCGCGCCGTGTGTTCGGCGGTTTCGCGACTCCAGATGGCACCGCCGAACACCTGGGTCTGCGCGCGAACCAGCGAGTCGCGGTCGGACAGTGCCGCGCCCCACATCTCGATGGATCGCGTGTCTCCGCTTGGCAGCACGACGCGGAAGCTCTGACGGAACGGCGCAACGTCCTCGATCGCGGTTTCCATGGCGCGGTAGACGCGAGACCGGTCATCCTTGTGCAGAAAACCGCAGAACGTCTCCCGGGTGCTGATGCGCTGATGCACGTCGTCGATGCCCAGCACTCTGGAGAACTTGTCCGAGTTCCAGAAGAAGCCTGTTGCGATATCCCAGGACCAGAACGCGATGTCAGGGGCAAATTCCAGGATGTCCATGAGGTGCGCGAGCCCCCGGGCCTCGTCATTGATGGAGCTCGCGCGCGCGATCGCGTCCCGGCGGTCGTGGATGTCCTGAATGGACCCGGTCATGCGGTAGGCTCGCCCGTCCGCGCCTCGCAACGCCTCGCCGCGTGACCGGAACCAGCGGTATTCGCCGGATCGCGTGCGCAGCCGGAACTCGATGTCGAAGCCGGTTTCCTCGCGGGGCAGTGCCCCCATCCGAGCCAGCACCTCCTGCGCCTCCGCCGGGTGGAGGCGGTCTTGTATGCCCGGGAAATTCGACGGGAATCCATCGTCTTCCGGGTATCCGAGCAGTGCGAGAAACCGTGGGGAGAACCAGGTTTCGCCGGACTCGATGTCCCAGTCCCACAGGCCGTCTCGGCCACCACTCACGGCAAGGCTCACCCGCTCCAGCGCCTTGGCCAGCACCGCCTCGTCGTCGGTCAGAGGGCGCAGAATTCCGGTGATCGTCGCCTCCGACGCCGTGGTGCGATCGACGGCTTCTGCCTGCATCCACATGCCCAGTCTGTCGCCATTGCTGCGATGAATGCTCAGCGGCAGGGCGAAGGCGGTACCGTGCTCCAGGTGCTGCTTGACCGCCCGCCTGACGGCCGACTGATCGTTCGGAGCAAGCCGCGCATACAGCGCGGTATCGGTCCACGATGTGGAGCCGAGCCCGATTTCCGAGGACAGCCGCGGTGTGAGCTGCAGCGTGTCGTCATGCCAGGTGAATGCCCAGGACGCCCTGTCCGACAGGTCGCCATCCTCCCGGGTCTGACGGTAGGCCTGGAACGTCAGTGCAACCAGCAGGATCGCCAGAATGACCAACGCCTCGGTGACCAGCGGCGGTGGCGCCTGACCGGCGTATTCGCGGAACAGGATCACGCCGGCAACGGCCAATACCAGGGCCGCGAGCGCGGGCAGAATCGGCGAGTCGTTCAGCCGCATCGGCTGACGCCGGCTTGGAACGGCAAGCGGCGGAACACGACGGCAGCAGCGGCCAAAATGGTTCGGGCGTTCCCTCGCTCCGGGCCGACAACGCCAGTGACTGGATGTCTGGTCATTGAATCTGTCGAGTCCCCCCACCCGGACAGATGGCCGATCAAGTCAGTCTAGTCGAGCGCCTTTCGGGATGCCACAGGCCACAGATGGCCACGTGCTTCCGTCAATCCTCCGGCTCGTACCCCAGATTCGGCCCCAGCCACTGCTCGGCGGTGGCCAGGTCCCAGCCCTTGCGCTTGGCGTAGTCCTCGACCTGGTCCTTGCCCACTCGGCCGACGACGAAGTAGCGGGAGTCCGGGTGCGAGTAGTACCAGCCTGAGACCGAGGCGCCGGGCCACATGGCGCGGGATTCGGTGAGCTGGATGCCGATTTCCGACTCGACGTCGAGCAGCTTCCACAGGGTGTCCTTCTCCGTGTGCTCGGGGCAGGCCGGGTAGCCGGGCGCCGGACGGATGCCCTGATACTTTTCCGCGATCAGGTCCTCGTTGCTCATCGACTCGTTGGGCTGGTAACCCCACAGTTCGGTGCGGACCCGCTTGTGCAGATGTTCGGCGAAGGACTCGGCCAGCCGATCCGCCAGGGCTTCGAGCATGATGGCCGAATAATCGTCGTGAGCATCCTTGAAGCGCTGGACGTGCGCCTCAATGCCATCCCCCGTTGTCACCGCGAAACCGCCGACCCAGTCGGCGAGGCCCGAACCCGCCGGCGCGACGAAGTCCCCGAGGCAGTGATTCGGCACCCCGGCGCGGTGCTCGGATTGCTGACGCAGGTTCAGCAGCCTGCAGCGTTCGGTCTCGCGGGATTCGTCGGTGTAGACGATCACGTCGTCGCCATCCGCATTGGCCGGGAAGAAGCCGCAGATGCCGTGCGCCTGAATCCAGCCCTCGTCGACGATCTTCTTCAGCATCGCCTGGGCGTCGTCGAACAGCTTGCGTGCCTCGGGGCCCTTGGTCGGGTCGTTGAGGATCTCCGGGTACTTGCCCTTCATTTCCCAGGCGATGAAGAACGGCGTCCAGTCGATGGTGTCGATCAGCGTCTCGATCGGATAGTCGCGCAACACGGTCACGCCGGGCTCCAGCGGCTTCGGCGGCGTGTAGGCTGACCAGTCGCAGGACCAGGCGTTGGCGCGGGCCGCCGGCAGCTTCAGCAGCTTCTGCTTCGACTTGCCGCTGTGGCGGGCGCGAATCTTGTCGAACTCGGTGGTGATCTCGGCGGCAAAGTCGGCCTTCTGCTCCGAAAGCAGCTTGGCGGCGACGCCGACGGCGCGTGAGGCGTCCTTCACCCAGACGACCGGTTCGTCGTAGGCCTTGTCGATCTTCACGGCCGTGTGCGCCCGCGACGTGGTCGCACCGCCGATCAGCAGCGGCTGCTTCATGCCGCGTCGCTGCATCTCGCTGGCGACATAGACCATCTCGTCCAGCGATGGCGTGATCAGGCCGGAGAGCCCGACGATGTCGGCATTCTCCTTCTGCGCGGTATCGAGAATGGTGTCGGCCGAAACCATGACGCCCAGATCGACCACCTCGAAGTTGTTGCAGCCGAGCACGACGCCGACGATGTTCTTGCCGATGTCGTGGACATCGCCCTTCACCGTGGCGAGCACGATCTTGCCCGCGGACTCGCGCCCGCCCTCGGCCTTCTCCGCTTCGATGAACGGAATCAGGTGGGCCACGGCCTTCTTCATCACGCGGGCCGACTTGACCACCTGCGGCAGGAACATCTTGCCCGCGCCGAACAGGTCGCCAACGACGTTCATGCCGTCCATCAGCGGCCCTTCGATCACATGCAGCGGCCGTTCGGCGCGCTGCCGGGCCTCCTCGGTGTCCTCGACCACGTAGGCGTCGATGCCACGGACCAGCGCGTGTTCCAGCCGCTTCTCCACCGGCTGTTCGCGCCAGGCCAGGTCATCCTTCTTTTCCTTGGCCTTGCCGTCGCCGCGGAAGCGCTCGGCGGCCTCCAGCAGGCGTTCGGTGGCGTCCGGCCGGCGGTTGAGAATCACGTCCTCGATCAGGTCGCGCAGTTCGGGGGCCAGATCGTCATAGATGTCGAGCTGGCCGGCGTTGACGATGCCCATGTCCATGCCGGCGGCGATGGCGTGGTACAGGAACACCGAATGCATGGCCCGGCGCACCGGTTCGTTGCCGCGGAACGAGAACGACACGTTCGACAGGCCACCGGAGATGTGACAGTGCGGGCAGGACTGGCGAATGCGGCGGGTCGCCTCGATGAAGTCCACGGCGTAGTTGTTGTGTTCCTCGATCCCGGTCGCGACAGCGAAGATGTTGGGGTCGAAGATGATGTCCTCGGCCGGGAAACCGACCGTTTCCGTCAGCACCTTGTACGCGCGCTCGCAGATCTCGACCTTGCGATCCTCGGTGTCGGCCTGCCCCGTCTCGTCGAAGGCCATGACCACGACGGCGGCGCCGTAGTCCATGCACAGCTGTGCCTGTTCGATGAACTTGTCCTCGCCTTCCTTCAGCGAGATGGAGTTGACGATGCACTTGCCCTGGGCGCATTGCAGGCCCGCCTCGATCACCTCCCATTTGGAGCTGTCGATCATGATCGGCACGCGGGCGATGTCGGGCTCACCGGCGATCAGGTTCAGGAAGGTGCGCATGGCCTGGACCGAGTCCAGCATGCCCTCGTCCATGTTGACGTCGATAATCTGCGCGCCGTTCTCGACCTGGTCCCGGGCCACATCCAGCGCGGTGGCGTAGTCGCCCTCCTTGATCAGGCGCTTGAAGCGGGCGGAGCCGGTGACATTGGTGCGTTCGCCGACGTTGACGAAAGTTGCTGTTGATTTCATTGCTTTTCGATGTGGTTCAGGCGGCGACCGTGAAGGGTTCCAGGCCGGACAGGCGCATGGCGGGGTCCAGCGACGCGGGCTTGCGCGGCGCCTTGCCGGCCACCGCTCCGGCGATCGCGGCGATGTGCTCCGGGGTGGAGCCGCAGCAGCCGCCCACCAGATTCACCAGACCGGACTCGGCCCATTCGCCGACGTATTCGGCCATGTCCTCCGGCTCCAGATCGTACTCGCCGAACTCGTTCGGCAGGCCGGCATTCGGGTAGGCCAGCGTGTAGCCCTCGGCGATCCGGGCCATCTCGGCGACGTACTGGCGCAGCGCGTCAGGGCCAAGCGCGCAGTTCAGCCCGATCGCCAGCGGGCGGGCATGGCGCATGGAGTTGTAGAACGCCTCGGTGGTCTGGCCGGACAGGGTGCGGCCCGACGCGTCGGTGATGGTGCCGGAGATCAACAGCGGGATATCCACGCCACGTTCGCGCAGCAGTCGCTTGCAGGCGAAGATCGCCGCCTTGGCGTTGAGCGTGTCGAAGATCGTCTCGATCAGCAGTCCGTCGACGCCGCCGTCCAGCAGGCCGGTCGCCGCTTCCTTGTAGGCCACGACCAGTTCGTCGAAGGTCACGTTGCGCTTGCCGGGGTCGTTCACGTCGGGCGAGATCGATGCCGTGCGATTGGTCGGGCCGATGGCTCCGAGCACAAAGCGCGGCTTGTCCGCGGTGCTGCGGGCCTCGGCGGCCTCGCGGGCCAGTTCGGCCGAGACCTTGTTCAGTTCGTAGGCCAGTGACTCCATGCCGTAGTCGGCCTGGGCGATCGTCGTCGCCGAAAACGTGTTGGTCTCGACGATGTCCGAGCCGGCGTCCAGATACTGACCGTGAATCTCGCGGATGATGTCGGGCTGAGTCAGCGACAACAGGTCGTTGTTGCCCT
>CALBOV010000001.1 GCA_937896565.1 uncultured Salinisphaerales bacterium | reverse complement strand
GCCTGCCCGCTGAATCTGGCGCCCACGGCGAGCACCACGGCGGCGCTGGCGATGGGCGATGCGCTGGCCGTCGCCCTGCTGGAGGCCCGCGGCTTCACCGAGGCCGACTTCGCGCTGTCCCATCCCGGCGGCTCGCTGGGTCGGCGACTGCTGCTCAAGATCGACGATCTGCTGCATGTCGGCGACGCCGTGCCCCGTGTGCCGGAGTCGGTGACGGTGGCCGAGGCCCTGGTCGAGATGACGCAGAAAGGCCTGGGCATGACCGTGGTCGACGACGCCGACGGCAGAATGGTCGGCATCTACACGGACGGTGATCTGCGCCGCACGCTGGACCGGGGCCTGGATGTGCATGCCACGCCTATCGCGTCGGTCATGGCGAAGCAGCCCAAGGTGATCGCCCCCGGCACCCTGGCTGCGGAAGCGGTCAAGATCATGCAGGATTTCAGCATCACCACTCTGGTGGTCCGCGACGAGGATCGACGCGTGACGGGGCTGTTGCACATGCATGACCTGCTGAGGGCCGGCGTTGTCTGATACCACCAACATCCGCGAGCGCGCCGCGAACATCCGTCTCGTCATTTTCGACATCGACGGCGTGCTGACCGACGGCAAGCTGTACCTGGCACCGGACGGCACGGAGCTGAAAACCTCCAGCGTCCGTGACGGACTGGGGTTGCGGCTGCTGCTGGACGCCGGCATTCAGGTCGCGGTGATCAGCGGCCGTCCCTCGCCCGCCTATGAGCAGCGCCTGCGCAAGCTGGGCGTCGAACACATCGTGCTGTCCACGCGCGTCAAGCTGCCCGCCTACGAGCAATTGCTGGAGGCCCTGGACCTGACCGACGCGGAAGTCGCCTGCATGGGCGATGACGCACCGGACGTGCCGCTGATGCGGCGTGCGGGCCTGGCGCTGACGGTGGCGGATGCCCATACCTCGGCGCAGGAGGCCGCGGACTGGATCAGTCGCTTCAACGGCGGTCACGGCGCGGTACGCGAAGCCTGCGACCTGATCCTGGACGCCCGTTCATGAGTGAGCGCAAGAGCCGTCTTCGGATGAGCGCGCTGACGGCGCCGGCCATCCCCTTGCTCGCCGTGGCGATCATGGGCGCGGTTGGCATCGCGCTGCTCCAGGGGGATTCGCCACCCGCCGAAACCATTGCGGCTCCGCCGCCGGATGCCCGCTCCTATCTCTCCGAAATGCGCCTGCGGCGTTTCGACGAAAACGGCCAGATGGACTACCGCGCGACCGCCGAGCGCGCCACCTACTTCGCCGACGGCAGTCTGGCCCTGAGTACCGTCGATGTGGACTATCTCGGTGGCGACCGCAGCGTGTGGACGCTGACCGCTCCCAGCGGCCGCGTGCCTCCCAGCCAGGACCGCATCGAACTGACGGGGGCGGTGAATGTCCATGGTCGTGACGACGCGGGGATGCCGTTGGATTTCAATACCGAACAATTGCTGGTGGAACTGGAGACCGAAACGCTGCGCTCCGAGGCACCGGTGGAACTGCGCAGCCCCGACAAGCGCATCGAGGCCGTTGGCCTGGTCACCGATTTCCAGGGGACACGTGTCAAGCTGCTCAACCGGGTACGGGCGCAAATCAATGAATGAACTGAAGCGATGCCTGCTGCCGGCCCTGCTCGGCCTGACCCTGCTCGGCACCGTCGCCCATGCACAGTCCGGCCAGCTGACCATTGATGCGGACAATGGCGAACTCGATGAGCCGAATGGCTACAGCGTCTATTCCGGCAATGTCCATCTCCAGCAACAGGACATCGACCTGACCGGAGATCGCCTGACGATCGAGCGACCGAACAACGGCGAATTGAGCGCGACCATGGAAGGCCAGCCGGCCAAACTCACCCACACGCCGCCCGATGCCGACAGCCCGATCGTCGCCACTGCGCGGTCGATGACCTACAACGCCACATCGCGTCAGTTGACGCTGGAAGGTGGTGCGCGCATCGAACGCGGCGAAGACACGCTCAGCGCCGACAAGATCGAGTACAACCTGGCCGACCGACGGATGCGCGCGGCGGGCGGCGAATCCGAACGGGTGCGGATCACCATCCCGGCGCCCGACGTTCCGGACACGCCATGAGCACGACATTGCGCGCCAGCAACCTGCGCAAGAGCTACAAGAAGCGCACGGTGGTCAAGGACGTCAGCATCCACGTCAATGCCGGCGAGGTCGTCGGCCTGCTGGGCCCCAACGGCGCCGGCAAGACCACGTCGTTCTACATGATCGTCGGCCTCGTCGCCGGCGATGCGGGAACGATCACCCTCGGCGAACGCGACATCAGCCGCATGCCCATGCATGGCCGCGCCCGGCTGGGCGTCGGCTACCTGCCACAGGAGGCGTCAGTCTTCCGCAAGCTGACCGTCGCGGAGAACGTGCTGGCGATCCTGGAAACCCGCCGCTCGTTGTCCAAGGCACAGCGACAGGAAACCCTGGAAGGCCTGCTCAAGGAACTGCACGTCGAACACGTGCGCGACACGCTGGGGATGAGCCTGTCCGGCGGGGAGCGCCGCCGCGTGGAGATCGCCCGCGCGCTGGCGGCGGACCCGCAGTTCATCCTGCTGGACGAACCCTTCGCTGGCGTCGACCCCATCTCGGTCGGTGACATCCAGCACATCATTCGTCACCTGCAGAGTCGCGGCATAGGCGTACTGATCACCGACCACAACGTCAGGGAGACGCTGGGCATCTGCTCGCGCGCCTACATCCTGTCGGAGGGGGAAGTCATCGCCGAGGGGGCACCGGACACGATCCTGGACAACCCGCAGGTTCGATCCGTCTATCTCGGTGAATCCTTCAAGCTTTAGCCTGCGGATATTTTCGCGGCATCAAATTCCCGTTAAGCAAAAATGCTGCCACCCGCTTGCGTGGCAGGAACACGGCAGCGTATCTTCAAGCCATGTTCTCCAGTGAAGCAACACCATAATGCGTCCAGCCCTTGCATTGCGCATGGGGCAGTCGCTGGCGATGACGCCGGCGCTGCAGCAGGCCATCCGCATGCTTCAGCTGTCGACGCTGGATCTGCAACAGGAAATCCAGCAGGCGCTGGACTCCAACATGATGCTGGAGCGCTCCGACGAACTGGAAGCGGCTCCCGAGGACGCACCCACGCCGGAATCGGCGGACTCCAAGACCACCGACGACGCGATTCCCGACGATCTGCCGGTGGACGCCGAATGGACCGACATCTATGACGGCAGTTCGCATCGCTCGCGCGAGGCCGACGAGGCCTGGTACGAATACCGGCAGGCGAATCTGCATCGCAAGACCAGCCTCCGCGACCATCTGACCTGGCAGTCCGGTCTCGCGGGCTTCTCGGACACCGAGGACGAGATCGCCGCGCACCTGATCGACGCCGTGGACGAGCGCGGCTACCTTACGGACTGGCCGGTCGTGGAACAGCGTCTGCTGGAACTGGGTCACTCGCCGGACATGATCCGGTCCGTGCTCGACACGGTGCAACGCTTCGATCCGTCCGGCGTCTGTGCCCGGGATCTTGGCGAATGCCTCTGTCTCCAGCTGGATGCGCTGAATCACGGTCCGGTGGTGGATCTGGCCAAGGCGATCGCCGCCGAGCACCTTGAACTGCTTGCACGTCACGACCTGCGAGGCCTTTCGCGGCTCCTCCGGCAGCCGGTGGATGTCGTCTCCGAGTCGGTGGACCTGATCCGCAACCTGCAGCCGCATCCCGGCGCCGAGTATGTGGATCACGAGGCGGAATACGTCGCCCCGGAGGTCTTCGTCAGCAAGCGCAACGGACGCTGGTCGGTTTCGCTCAATCCGGACATCACGCCCAAGCTGCGCATCAACGCGGACTATCTGGGCCTGGTGAAGCGCGCCGATCAGAGCGAAGACCAGCAGTGCATGAAGCAGCATCTGCAGGAAGCGCGCTATTTCCTCAACAGTCTGAAGAGCCGGAACGAGACGCTGCTGCGCGTTGCGCAGTGCATCATTGAACAACAGCGGGCTTTTCTGGAATATGGCGAAGAGGCCATGAAGCCTCTCGTCCTCCGGGACGTTGCCGAGCAGCTCGGCGTGCACGAATCGACGGTGTCGCGTGCGACCTCGTCGAAATACATGCATACGCCGCGTGGGCTGTTCGAGCTGAAATATTTCTTCTCAAGCCACGTCTCAACCGTGGAAGGAGGTCAGTGCTCAGCAACCGCGATCCAGGCCATGATTCGGCGGATGATCAAGGAAGAGCCTCCTGAGAAGCCGCTGTCGGACAGCCGCATTGCCAAACTGCTGCTCGAAGACGGCATCCAGGTCGCACGGCGCACCGTCGCGAAGTATCGAGAAGCGATGGACCTGCCACCTTCCCACGAGCGTCGCCGCTTGGTCTGACCCGACGTCCTCCACGACCGGAGGCCGTCGCATGTTTTCAGATTCAGGAGTGAACGCATGAACCTAAATATCTCCGGCCACCACGTCGAACTGACCGATTCGCTGCGCGAGTTCGTGACACAGAAGCTGTCACGCGTGGAGCGACATTTCGATCATCTCATCGATGCCGAGGTCATCCTCACCGTCGAAAAGATTCGACACAAGGCGGAGGCAACACTCCACGCCAGCGGCAAGAACCTCCACGCGGAGGCCGTCGCTGACGACATGTACGTGGCGATCGACCAGCTGATCGACAAGCTGGATCGCCAGACCCGACGGTTCAAGGAACGCGTCACCAACCATCACGGCAAGGGACCACAGCGCATCGCGGAGATGCTGCAGTAAACCAGTCGGGTTTTCCGGCGGGCTGACCATGGCCTGTCCGGGGAGGAGCCCAGACCAGCGAGGCCGGGGACGCATGGCGACCCGGCCTCGCGTTGTTTTGGTTGTTACACTACGGGCATCCGATTACTCATCGACGACTGACTTTGTCACGGAGATTTCCGATGGAACTAGCCGATCTCCTCGCACCTGCCCAGGTCCGCACGCTCGGATCGATCGCGAGCAAGAAGCGCGCGCTGGAAGAGTTGTCCAAGCTGCTGGTGGAAGTCGCGCCTGATCTGAGCGCCACCGACGTACTGACCAGCCTGGTCAATCGCGAAAAGCTCGGCAGCACGGCGCTGGAAGGCGGCGTCGCCATCCCGCACGGGCGGATACGCGGGCTGGACAAGCCGGCCGCCGCTTTCGTCCGCCTGGAAGCCGGTATCGACTACGATGCCAGCGACGGCTCCACCGTGGACCTGATCTTCGGTCTGCTCGTCCCGCAGGAAGCCACGCAGACACATCTGGAAATTCTCAAGGCAATTGCCGAGCGCCTGTCCGACGACGGCTTCGTACAGGCGATGCGCAACGCGACATCGGACGAGGCGCTGTACGAGCAGATCGTCTCCGAACTGCCCACCCAGGCCTGAAGGCCACTTGACCACCCGGCACGGCGTCCTGATGGCCATGTACGGGCGCGGCGTGCTGCTGACCGGTGACAGCGGCACCGGCAAGAGTGAACTCGCCCTGCAACTGATCCGCCGCGGTCATGCGCTGGTCGCCGACGATGCCCCGGAATTCGAGCCTGACGGTAACCACTGGACCGGCCGCTCGTCCGTCGCGCTGCGCGGGCGGTTGCAACTGCGGGGGGTCGGCGTGATTGATGTCCCCGCGCTGCTGGGGGACCACGCCATCCGGGACGCCATCCGCGTCGATCTGCTGATCCACCTGACCCGGGTGCCCGATACCGACGCCCGCCCACTGGACGGTTCGGTGCCGGCCCAGGTGGAATTCCTGGGCCAGCCGCTGCCGCAGTGGAGCATCCCGGTGGACAAGGCACCCGCGTCACCCGAGCTGATCGAACTGGCCGTACGCAGCGCCGGGCTTGCCGACGAGCAACCGATGATGGAGCCTGTGACGTGGAACTGATCGTGGTCAGCGGCCTGTCCGGCGCCGGCAAATCCGTCGCGCTGCGGGTGCTGGAGGACCAGGGCTTTTTCTGCATCGACAACCTGCCGATGGCCCTGCTCGACTCGCTCGCGACCCATGCGGAGGCTGCCGCTAAGGCGCCAAGCCAACTGGCCGTCGGCATCGACGCCCGCGCCTCGGGCGACGAGCTGGAAGGCTACAGTGAACACATCACGGCGCTGCGTGCCCGCGGCATCCGGGTATCGACGCTGTTCCTGGAAGCCGACGAGGATGTGCTGCTCCGCCGCTTCAGCGAGACCCGCCGCAAGCATCCGCTAACCGACGCCGACATCACCCTGCGCGACGCCATCGCCCGCGAGCGCACGTTGCTCGACCCGATCGCCGACTGCGCGGACATCATCCTCGACACGTCGAAAACCAATGTGCACGAACTGCGTGAGCGCGTGCGGCATCGCATCGGCGGCGCGCCAGACGCGTCGCTGACCGTGCTGTTCATGTCTTTCGGCTTCAAGTACGGCGTGCCCGATGACGTGGACTACGTGTTCGACGTGCGCTGTCTGCCGAACCCGCACTGGAAACCGGCGCTGAAACCGCAGACCGGTCAGGACCCCGATGTCGCCGAGTACTTGGCCAGCCTGCCGGCCTGTCAGGCCCTGGAAGACGATATCGCGGGCTTTCTCGAACGCTGGCTCCCCGCCTTCGAGGGCGAGGACCGGACCTACATCACCGTCGGCATCGGCTGCACCGGTGGCCGCCATCGTTCCGTCTATCTCGTCGAGGCCCTGGCCCGACGGTTCCGCACCGCGGGTCGGGCGATTCAGATCAGACACTCGGAATTGGCATGAGCTGCGGACTACTTCTCGTCACCCACGGCCGGCTGGGCCAGCATCTGCTGAGCACGGTTCGCGACGTGATAGGCGAACTGCCGCTGGAGACCGACATCCTGGAGGTGCGCCGCGTCCAGGACACCGAGGTTCTGATCCGCCAGGGCAACCGGATGATCGACCGCCTGGATTCCGGCGACGGCGTACTCATCCTCACTGACGCCTACGGCTCCACGCCCGGCAATCTCGCCACCCGCATCGCGGCGGACCAGCGCACGCGCGTGGTGGCCGGCGTCAACATGCCCATGCTGCTCCGTGTCTTCAACTATCACGATCAGGGTCTGGACGCCCTGTCGACGGCGGCCATCGAGGGCGGCCGGCGCGGCATTGTCGACTGCCAGCAACCCGACTAGAGAGCGCCCGCCATGCCAAGCCGCACCGTCACCATCGTCAACAAGCTGGGCCTGCACGCGCGCGCGACCGCCAAGCTCGTCACCTGCGCGCGGCAGTTCGAGAGCCGCGTCACGCTGCGCCGTGGCGACCGCGAAGTCAGCGGCAAGAGCATGATGGGCCTGATGATGCTTGCCGCCGGCAAGGGCACGGAACTGGAACTGGAAACCGACGGGCCCGACGCCGAGGCGGCGCTGGACGCCGTCGCCGCTCTGATCGCGGACCGGTTCGGCGAGGACGCGTGACCCGGCGCCGCTCACGACATGAGGCGCTGACATGAGCCTCTGGCTCTCGGGCATCGGCGTGGCGCGCGGCATCGCCATCGGCCGCGCGATGAAGATCGTCTCCGGCGATCTGGAGATCCCCGAGTACGCGCTGGAGCCCTTCGAGGTCGAGGCGGAGATTCGCCGCTACCGGTCAGCGCTGCGTCGCGCCCGCCATCAGCTCAAGGACGTGCAGGAGCGGATCCCGAAGGGCACGCCGGGGGAGATTTCGGCGTTCATCGAATCACATCTGCTGATGCTCGAGGACCGCGCCTTCTCCGAGGCGGTGGAGGAGTTGATCAGCGAGCGCGGCGTCAACGCCGAGGCCGCCCTCAAGAGTCAGCGCGACACGTTGATCCGCGTGTTCGAGGCGATGGAGGATCCCTACCTGCGCAGCCGGCGGGACGACGTCGAACACGTGGTCTCGCAAATTCAGCGCATCCTGCTCAAGAACGACAAGCCGCTGGGGGCCCGGGAAGCCGCGCACGAAAGCACGTCCATTGTCGTCGCCGATGACATCACCCCCGCGGACATCATTCTGCTGCACCGCCAGGGCGTCGCGGGGTTCGTCACCGAGTCCGGCGGGCCGCTGTCGCACACCGCCATCCTGGCGCGCAGCCTGGGCATTCCCGCCATCGTCGGCCTGCACGGCGCACGCCGCCTGCTCGAGGATGGCGAGGTTCTGATCGTCGACGGTCACGCCGGTCACGTCGTCGCCGCGCCGGCCCGCATCACGCTGGATTTCTACGCCCGACGCCGGCAACGCGACGCGCGCTACCGGCGGATGCTGCTGCGCCTGAAGGACGAGCCCGCGACCTCGCGGGACGGGCAGACGATCCGTCTGCTGGCGAACATCGAGCTGCCCAGCGATGTCGGCCACGCGCTGGAGGTCGGCGCCGAGGGCATCGGGCTTTACCGCACGGAATTCCTGTTCATGAACCGCGATGAACCGCCGGGCGAGGAGGAGCAATACCTCGCCTACCGCGAGGTGATCGCCGCGGTGCACGGTCCGGTCACGATCCGGACCCTGGATCTGGGCGCGGACAAGCAGTCCGAAGCGATCCGCGTGTCACAGGCGACGAACCCGGCACTGGGCCTGCGTGCCGTCCGCCTCTGCCTGCGTGATCGCAACCTGTTTCGCACCCAGCTGCGTGCCCTGCTCCGCGCGGCCACGGCGGGCCAGGCGCGCATCATGATCCCGATGATCTCGAACATCTTCGAACTGCGGCAATGCATGCAGCTGATCGCGGATGTCCGACGCGAACTGGCGGCCGAGCATCGCGAGTTCAGCGAGGACAGCCAGGTCGGCGCGATGATCGAGGTACCCGGCGCCGCGCTGGCAGCGCCGTGGCTGGCGCGTGAATGCGAGTTCTTCTCCATCGGCACCAACGACCTGATCCAGTACACGCTGGCGATCGACCGCGTGGACGACGAGGTCAACTACCTCTACGACCCGCTGCATCCCGCCGTGCTGCAACTGATCCGCCGCACCATCGAGGCCGGGCGCGACGCCGGGATTCCGGTGTCGATGTGCGGCGAGATGGCCGGCGACACGCTGCACACCAAGCTGCTGCTGGGTCTGGGCCTGACCGAGTTCTCCATGCACCCGGCCAGCGTGCTGGAGGTCAAGCGAATCATCCGGGACTCGAACCTCGCCGAACTGCGCGAGCGCACGGACACGCTGCTCGCCAGTACGGACCCGGACGCCGCCCGCCGCATCATCGACGAAATCTCCGAGATGTAACCCCGCGCGCGGACGCGAACACCGTCCGATCCGCGCGTCGCTGCTGTAGCAACCGCGCAAGCTGCGTAGAATGCGCGCCAGTCTCCGGGAGCATTTCCATGGCCGAAGCGGCTGAGCAACAAACCGCGGAACACCGGCTGGGACGTCTCCGCGATGCGCTGGACAGCGGCCGGCTGGTGCCGGTCCGGCGCATCCTCAAATCCCTGCACCCCGCCGAAATCGCCCGGCTGCTGGAATCGCTGCCGCATGCCGAGCGCAAGGTTGTCTGGGGTGTCGTCGATGTCGATGACCAGGGCGAAGTGCTGCTGCACGTCAATGACGAGGTGCGCGCCGCCCTGATCCAGGGCATGGAGCCCGAGGACATCATCGCGGCGGCCCGCGATCTGGACATCGACGACCTCGCCGACTTCGTCGACGACCTGCCGGAAACGCTGACCGAGCAGGTGCTGCGCTCCATGGACCTGGCCAACCGCCAGGCCCTGGAAAAGGTCATGTCTTACGCCCCGGACACCGCGGGCGGCCTGACCAACACGGACACCGTGACCATCCGGCCCGACGTCACCCTCGATGTGGTGATGCGCTACCTGCGGCTGCGCGGCTCGCTGCCGGATCACACCGACGTGATCTACGTGGTCGATCGCTACGGCCGGTTCATCGGCGGCCTGTCGCTGGAACGCCTGCTGATGCACGACCCGAGCGAACGTGTCGCAGAGGCGATGGACACCGAGCTGGAGCCGTTATCCGATGACCTGCCAGCACGCGAAGTCGCCCATCAGTTCGAGAACCACGACCTGATCTCCGCCCCTGTGGTGGATGCGCATCGCCTGCTGATCGGCCGGATCACCATCGATGACGTCGTCGACGTGATCCGTGACGAGGCCGAGCACAACCTGATGAGCATGGCCGGCCTGGACGAGGAGGAGGACATCTTCGCGCCGGTGGCCTCCAGCGCGAGACGCCGCGCAGTCTGGCTGGGTATCAACCTGCTCACCGCGCTGCTGGCGGCGCAGGTGGTCGGACTGTTCGAACACGTGATCGACCAGGTCGTGGCGCTGGCCGTGCTGATGCCGGTGGTCGCCAGCATGGGCGGCATCAGTGGCAGCCAGACGCTGACGCTGATGATCCGGGGGCTGGCGCTGGGTCAGATCGGCAGCGGCAATACGCGCTCACTGCTACGCAAGGAAATGGCAGTGGCCGCGATCAACGGGATCCTGTGGGCGCTGGTGGTCGCGGGGATCGTGCTGGTCTGGTTCCGCAACCCGACGCTGGGCGCCGTGATCGCGCTGGCGATGATCGTCAACCAGTTGTTCGCCGCGCTGTCCGGCTTCGGGATTCCGCTGATTCTGCGCAAGCTCGACATCGACCCCGCGCTCGCCGGCAGCGTCGTGCTGACGACCATCACCGATGTCGTCGGTTTTTTCGCGTTTCTGGGACTGGGCGCGCTGGTCCTGCTCTAGGACCGCCCCGGGATTGGGCGCCGTTCAGGCCGCGTTGCGCAGACTCGGCAACTCCTGTCCCTCCGGCACGAACTCCAGCGCGATGCCGTTGTTGCAGTAGCGCTTGCCGGTGGGCTGCGGCCCGTCGTCGAACACGTGGCCCTGATGACCGCCGCAGCGTGAGCAGTGATACTCGGTGCGGGGCAGGATCAGCTTGAAATCACGCTTGGTTTCGACCGCGCCTTCCAGCGTGTCGAAGAAGCTGGGCCAGCCGGTGCCGCTCTCGAATTTCATGCTGGCGTCGAACAGCGGCTGATAACAGGCCTTGCAGATGTAGGTGCCGGGCCGTTTTTCCTTGTTGAATTCGCTGGTCCAGGGACGCTCGGTCCCTTCCTTGAACAGGACGCGGAACGCGGCGTCATCATCCAGAATCTTGCGCCATTCGCGTTTCGTGAGGTCGAGTTCAATGTCCATATCGTCCTCGCTGTTGGCGTGAACCACGGGCGCGGTCACGCCCAGTGCCATGAAGGCTTTCAGAATATCGCGTCGGTTCATGATGAAGCCAGTGTTGTCCTGATCAATGCTGTCTTCCTACAGACCGGGTGTTGCCCGCACAATTCTCAGCCTCCTGATTTCGGACAACCGATACCAATGGATGTTGCGTTACTCGACAGCCTGAAGAACGTACCCGAGGAAATCTGGCTGCTCGCCCGGATTCTCCTCATCGCGGTCCTGACCTGGATCGTGCTCCGGCTGATCCGCCGCGTCACCCGGCAGTTGATTGATCGCAAGCTGCTCACCGGACGCGGGGAGATCGCGTTCCGCGGGATCAGCCGCGTGCTCGTGCTGCTGATCGCGGGCCTGTTCATGCTGGAACAACTGGGCGTGTCCACCGGCACGGTCTGGGCGGCGGTGTCCGCGGTACTGGTGATGATCGCGGTCGGCTTCGTCGCGGTTTGGAGCGTGCTGTCGAACGCGCTGTGCTCCATGCTGCTGCTGATCTATGCCCCGTTCCGGGTCGGCGATGATGTCGAACTGGTCGACCCGGCGAACGGGTTCAAGCTGGCCGGTCGCGTCATCGACCTGAACCTGCTGTTCGTGACGCTGCGCGAAACCGTCACCGGTCCGGACGGCGAACACGAGGATGTGACCCTGCGCCTGCCGAACAACCTGTTCTTTCAGCGCGCGATCCGCAGCCGGCCAGGCCGTTCCACCGTGCCGCTGACCGACGCCGGCGGGCTGGCGACGGTGACTTCGAAGAAATCGGCCTGAGCAAACAGCCGGTCGCCGGTGGTTACTGGCCGGCGACCGTCATGCCGTCGACCAGAATCGAGCCGGTACGGCAGTTGCCCCGGATGTCGACGTCGCGGCCCACGGCGCGGATGTTTCTGAACATGTCGCCGAGATTGCCGGCCACGGTGATCTCGTCCACCGGTTCACGGATTTCGCCGTTGCGGACCAGAAAGCCGCTGGCGCCGCGAGAGTAATCCCCGGTCACCATGTTCAGGCCCTGCCCCATCAGTTCGGTCACCAGCAGGCCGTCGCCCATTTCGGTCAGCAGCGCCTGAAAGTCCAGCTCGCCCGGCTCGACGACGATGTTCGCCGGGCCGCCGGCGTTGCCGGTCGTCTCCAGCCCCAGCCGCCGCGCGGAGTAGCTGCCCAACAGATAACCCTGGAGCACGCCCCGCTCGTCGATCAGCGTGCGGTCCGCCATGGCCACGCCCTCGCTGTCGAAGCTGCGACTGCCGGCCGCGCGCGACAGAAACGGCCGCTGGGTGATCCGTACGCCCGGCGCGAACACCGGCTTGCCCTGGGCATCGAGCAGGAACGATGCCCGTCGGTACAGGTTGCCGCCGGAGATCGCGGCGAGAAAATGTCCGATCAGTCCGCGCGCGAGTTCCGGGGTGTACAGCACCGGCATCGCCGCGGTCGGAATCGACCGCGCGCCGAGCCGTGACGCCGCGCGCTCGCCTGCGCGTCGGCCGATATCGGCCACCGCCTCCAGGTCCTCGTGCCGCCGCGCCGAGCTGTACCAGTAGTCGCGCTGCATCTCGTCGCCGGACTTGGCGAGCACGGAACAGGACACGCTGTGCGAAGTGCCGAGCCGGTGCCCGACGAATCCCTGGGTGTTCGCCAGCAAGGTCAGGCCGGCGTGGGTGCTCACCGTGGCGCCCTCGGACTGGAACACGAGCTCATCGGCCTCCAGACCCGCTGCTTCGCAGGCCAGTGCCATGTCGATGGCCTCGACGACGGACAGGGACCAGGGATGGTGCAGGTCCAGGTCGGGGAAGTCGGTCGCCTGACGCTCGGGATCCGGCAGGCCCGCATAGGGGTCCTCGCCGGTGTGACCGGAGATGGACAGCGCGCGGTCGACCACCTCGTTGAGCGATGCCTCCGACCAGTCCGCGGAACTCGCCGAGCCGGAGCGCTGACCGCGGTAGGCCGTCAGACTCAGATCGCGATCCCGCTGAAACTCCACCGACTCGACGTCACCGCCGCGCACGGTCACGGTCAGCCCGACGCTGATCGACATGGTCGCGCCCGCCGCGGTGGCGCCGGCACCGGTTGCCTGCGCCAGCACGCGCTCCAGGCTGGCGGCCAGCGCGTCGGGGTTCGGAAGGCTCTGGTCGATGGTCTGGGTGGGCAGGCTGGTCATGCATCCTCCAGGCGTTGAATCAGGCGGCCGTGTATGCCCTCGAAACCGCCGTTGGACATCACCAGCAGATGACGCGGGCCAGGCGTGACGCCGGGACGGCACACGGCGTCGATGATCGATGCCACCGACGCATGCACCTCAGCCCGATCGCCCAGCGGCCGCAAGGCCTCGCGCAGACTCCAGCCCAGATGTGGCGGTTCCAGCACGTGGACCTCATCGGCACCGGCCAGACTGGCCTGCAAGGCCTCACGGTGATGCCCCTGTTTCATGGTGTTCGAGCGCGGCTCGAGAACGGCGACGATCGGTTCGTCGCCGACACGCGCACGCAGCGCCCGGATCGTCTCGCTGATCGCGGTCGGGTGATGGGCGAAATCATCGTAAATCACCGTACCACCGACCTTGCCGCGCGTCTCCAGCCGCCGGCGCACCCCCTCGAATCGGCGCAGCGACTCGGCGGCCTGTTCGACGGGCACGCCCACGTGCCGCGCCGCCGCCGCCGCGGCCATCACGTTGCGCGCGTTATGCGCGCCGAGCATCTTCCATCGCACTTCGGCCACCGCGCCGGCGGGATCGACCAGCTCGAAACTGGACCAGTCGTCGCTGAGCGCGCGCATCTGCCAGCCGTCCGGCGAGCCCAGCACGATCCGTTCGCTCCAGCAGCCCTGGTCGAGCACGCGCGACAGCGCGACGTCGTCGGATGGCACGATCACCGCGCCATTGCCCGGAACGGTTCGAATCAGATGGTGGAACTGGCGTTCGATCGCGGCCAGGTCGTCAAAGATGTCCGCGTGGTCGAATTCCAGGTTGTTGAGCACCGCCGTGCGGGGCCGGTAGTGGACGAACTTGGATCGCTTGTCGAAGAAGGCCGTGTCGTACTCATCCGCCTCGATGACGAAGAAATCACCGCTGCCCAGCCGCGCGGACACCGGGAAGTTGCCGGGCAGGCCACCGATCAGGAAGCCGGGCGCGTATCCGGCCGACTCCAGCATCCAGGTGAGCACGGAGCTGGTCGTCGTCTTGCCATGCGTGCCCGCCACCGCCAGCACCCAGCGGGACTGCAGGATCGCGTCGGACAACCACTGTGGCCCCGAGGTGTATCGCAGACCGCGTTCCAGCACGGCCTCGACCACCGGGTGGCCGCGCGACAGCGCGTTGCCGATCACCACGATGTCCGGTGCCGGCTCCAGCTGCGCCAGGTCCTCGCCCGGCGACACGGCGATGCCCTGCTCCGCAAGCAGCGTGCTCATCGGCGGG